>JAKABN010000234.1 GCA_021796895.1 Thermoplasmata archaeon
TTGGTACAAGCAACATCACTTTTGAAGAAACTCGAAGTGAAAGATTGACTTCCGTCGTAATTGATTCAAATGTAATCATCGCGGGAATTCTCACCAAGAATAGGAGAAGTCCAAATAGACGACTGTATGACCAGGTGGTAAGCGACTTAATAACCGCTTAAACTTGTGACGCACTGAGAGGGGAAATTGAACGTGTATTCCAGAATGATGGCAACATCATCGAAAGAGCCAAACAAATCAACAATAGAATGGCAGAGGTGCTCAGGATACTCGGCAGTCTGCAAGAACCTTTGTTCGAAGCAAACTCAATGTTATTTTCGAATATATGAATACCGTCAGTACGGCGCACCTAACAGTCGATGAAGGGATCCTGAAAAGCTTGGGAAACGATTGGTACCTGATATCAATTGCTCTCGCAAGAAAGGTAGACTATATTGCAACATGGTAAAACGCAGCGATAGTCATGGTAAATAGCAAGCATGCCCATGAGGGATTTAGGCAGTAACGCCAACAGATTTTCACGCAAAGGAATCTCAATGGTAAAGGACCCTAGAAAGTCATGCGCCATGTGTCACACAAGCGGGTTCATTAATCCAAACCTGTGAATCGATATGTCGAATCTACGCTCACGTCGGTCATTGAATCGCCATATTGCCTGGGCAGAATAGTACTGAGGAATTTTTCTATTGCTGCAGTAGATCAACGGCGTTTCCTCTTTCCGCCGGTTTGAAACTTCCCTTCGATCGATGCCACCCTACGCTTGCCGAGCGCCCTTGACTCGGAAACAGTTCGCTTGAATTCTTCAGCTTCTCTTTCTGTAAGTATTCCTGCAAGGTTCAATATGGACTTCTTTCCGGTTATTCTGTTGATGACCTGTGTAAAACTTTCATTTGGTTTCTTGAGAGCCATGAGTCTCGCGTACGCATCTTCTGAGATGGATATGTTTCTGGTTCCCATGTGTGAGTGTATCTGCGTGCCGATATATGCACTCTGCCAGAGGCATCAAAGGGGCGTATGGATTAGCCGTCCCATGATGTTTATTCCCTATCCACGTGCCAGTGCTCCATAAACACAATGATATGTATGCTTTAGCTGCAGTCTGCCACCGATGCGGCCGGTGCCGCCATTCTGTGTATGCCAGTGGACCGAGATGAGTTTTGATGCCGTGCTGCAGCTTGATGAGTGCAGCGCGAATATCTTGCCTGGGAATGTTAAGTGTCAGGAGGACTCGAGCCATTTCCTGCCCCAGTCTGAAAGGTCTTGCATCCATGGATGCCGTTGAATGTGTTACCGCGATCAGACTCTCTGTCTTGACGCATCGCTCATTGGACGTTGGCACATGACATGACAGATGTCCGTCCTCTGAATACCGGCGCAACTGCACTGGCAAAAATCACAGAAAAACGAAGGCTCAAACAATTGTTCATTGGACTTGAAAAACAATCATATTTGTGTAGATTTGTTGTTTTGAAGGATGTAGGGAATGCCTGCTCTGACGCTGGCTTGAGCTCCTATTTTGGGCCAGAGTTGCTCAATGGTCGGACGCGCCTTGACGTAATCTCTTCCTTTCCGCTCACTCTTCTCTGGCTCTTCTGTCCTGTGAGATAATCACTGGTGGTCCAGAGAGATAAGGACGCGAAGCACGAATAATAATCTGGATGCGTGCAGTACCGGCCGCTATGTGCCGTCCTGCTCATGCCCGGTGGCAGTCTCATTTCCAACAAACAAGGATGCAACAGAGCGGTGTGGAACAGAAACCAATGGTTAATATCTTTCAAAGCATCCTCAAAGATCCTAACTTGCAATTGCAGTGCGAGAGGCTGCTTCACTTGTGTTTCCGCCGACAGCTTGAGCGTATTGCGGGAGCAGTGCAGGAGCATAACTGAGAGTCGCTGCTGGGGTTGTTCGCTTTGTCAGAAACTCTGATGGTCATGCGCCAGCGGCAACTGAGCCCATTTTTGTGTGTGTTCTCAGGGAGCAACCGGCGGTCTCTTCCTTCGTGAAACGAGAAGTGCTGCGACAACTGCACCTGTCACGACACCCACCGCCAGCAGGCCGCCACCCAGAAGCATGTAACCGATGCCGGAGTTCTGACTTGGCGTTGTGGTTGGAGAGGTGCTGCGTGTGCTGCTGTGTGTTACTGTGACGTTGAGATAGGAGCTTGTGGTGTAACCTTCAGAATCCGTCACGTTCAGTGCGACCTGGTAGGTTCCTGGCGAGGCATAGGCGTGTGAGGGTGTTGCATCAGTCGAACGTGCACCGTCACCGAAGTTCCATGCATACGAGTATGGTGCGAGTCCGCCGCTCACCGTCGCGCTGAATGTGGCCGATGTGTTCGAGGCGACTGCCGGGACGCTGTTGATTGTGGCGTGCGGGTCGGGGAGGACAAGAATGGTGTAGGAAGCAGACGCAGACTGGCCAGCGGCATCCTTCAGTGTGAGCGTAACGACATATGTGCCCGGCTTGCTGTAAGAATGAGTGATGGACGGAGAGGATGAAGTGCTGCCATCTCCGAGTGACCATGCATAAGACAGCGGAGAACTTCCGAACTGGGACTCGGCCGTCAGATTGACTGCAAGGCCCGCATCGATGATGTTACGGCTTGCAAGTATGGTCACGTTGGACGGC
>JAKABN010000040.1 GCA_021796895.1 Thermoplasmata archaeon
TGTCAGACCGCCTCAGAACAGCGTACGGCATAACGCTGAGCGAAAGGCATTGCAGGAGAATCATGCAGATGCTGAAAGAGCGCATTCCTGTGCAGGACAATTCAGAATAGACGGAGCGTTTCATTTGCCTTTCCATGCGGCCACCCTTCAACGTAATATAACAGGACGGAATAGGACCTTGCGTGGCCTCCGTCAGGGACGTGGCGGCGTTTCTCGCCATGGCATCCATGTGGGCGCTGAACTATCCGCTCGTGAAGATTGCTCTGCTGTTTGAGGGACCGCTTTACATACTTCTTTTCAGGCTGCTTTTCGGAGCCGTGTTTTCAATTGCGATTGCGGGCGGTTTCAGACATGTGCCCGCCGGGTTGAGGGACAATGCACTCATAATGATCACGGGCCTGCTGAACTCCGCGCTGTTCATGGGCTTCTGGTTTCTGGGCGAGAGAACAGAGTCCGCTTCCATATCGTCAATCATCATCTACACCTTCCCGATCATCAACATCGTCCTGTCATACGTCTTCCTCAGGGAGGATCTCACAGCCGCAAGGGCGATTGGCACCGTTGTGGGTTTTGCAGGCGTGATAGTGATTTTCATCGAACAGCTGAGCATCGGCCTGAACACGGGACTCATCTATCTCATTCTGGCGGCCCTGGTGTGGTCTCTGTCGGCCGTAGTCTACAAGAAATACCTGAGCGGAAGGAGTGTCGGATCGGTTAACGCGATGCAGTTCATCTATGCCTTGCCTTTCGTCTTCGTCTGGGCACTGTTCGGAGAGAAGTTCAGAGCAGCGGGGCTGGGCTACGAGTTTCTCGGAACGATGGTGTATATGGGACTTTTCGGCAGCGCCCTCTCCTACCTGATATACTTCCACCTGACGAGGAAGTACGATGTGTCCCTGATATCCGGCTTTTTCTTTGTGGTTCCTGCCATCTCGGTTCTGCTCAGTTTCGTCATGCTGCACGAAACCAGCACGCTTTTCACGTATGCGGGATTCGGGCTCATATCCGCCGGCATCTTCATAGCTTCCACAATGGGAAGAACAGCTGGCAGCGCCGGAAAAGGAAAGCCGGGCAGCAGAGAGCTTTAGACAGCAACCGTCTCGGGACCAGGAAAATAAGGATATGGTGTTGCGGCAGATTGATGGATGGGAACAGTGGTCCGTGCATTGTTGCCACGTCATGCCAGCGTACCGGATGCCGAAAGTCTCCGGATTCAGAGGACAGACAATTATCACCTGTGATAAATTGGTCAAAAGCAGATATAGTAAGAAGAGTCTTCACGTAGCCATCTGCATGTACATTTAGAGCACCTGAGTTTGTCCATGCATAACTCGAGGGAGCTGGTTTCGAAGTGTGAATTACGCGATTGAAGGGAAGAACAGGCTCGAAGTGCTGTATGTGGATGACGAAATACACATGCGCGACTCGTTCAAACAGTTCATGGAGTATCAGTTTGCGGTCAATGTCATTACTGCGCCCTCCCCGGTTGCGGCCTTCGATATCATGAAAGAGAGGGAATTCGATGCAATCGTCTCCGATTATCAGATGCCGGAAATGGATGGTCTGGAATTCCTGCGCAAACTGAGAGATTCCGGAAAGAACATTCCATTCATACTGTTCACAGGCAGAGGAAGGGAGGAGGTCGTCATCGATGCGCTCAACAGCGGCGCAGATTTTTACATGCAGAAGGGAGGCAATCCGTCTTCCCTTTTTGCTGAGCTCGACTACTACCTTAAACTGTCCGTGGAAAAAAGGAGGAAAGAGCAGCAGATCGCGCAGACGAACGAACGACTCGAGTCGATTATAGAGAACACATCAGACGCATTCGCAATTTTCGACCTCAACGGGCACATCCTTTCGACAAATACAGCGTTCGAGAAGACATACGGCTGGTCGGCGCAGGAGGCGATTGGAAGGGAATTGCCAATGGTGCCGCCAGAAGGATTGGATTTCGTAAGGCAGAAATTCAATGAAGTCGTGTCCGGCGGCAGGCCCGTGCACTACACCGGAACAAGGATGCGCAGGAACGGCGAGAAATTCGAAATGATCATGACGATTAGTCCGGTCAAGGACACCCATGGAAAAGTTGTTGCGATAGCGGGTCTGGGAAGTGACATCACGGAACTGGCCAGGATTATGGCCATCAACTCAAGGCAGAAGGAGGAGCTGAGAGTCACCCTCGCGAGCATCGGCGACGCCGTCATTGCGACGGACAGGAAGGGAGTGGTGACGTTCATGAATGCGGTTGCGTCGAAGCTCACAGGCTATTCGGAAGATGAAGCTGTGGGGAGACAGGTAAGTGAGATTTTCCACATAGTCAATGAAGAGACGAGAAATCCGGTGGAGATTCCTGTCGACATGGTGATGAAGAAAGGCGAAATCATCGGCATGGCCAATCACACGGTAGTGATATCGAAACAGGGAACGGAGCATATGATTGCCGATTCCGCATCGCCGATAAAGAATGCTGACGGCGATATCGTCGGAGTCGTGATGGTATTCAGGGACGCGACAGAAGAGAAGCTCACCGAAAGGAGGAGAGCCGCGAGACAGGCCGTTTCGGATGTGCTTGCGACCGAAACATCTGAGAAGGAAGCGCTTGACAAGATAGTGAAAACAGTGTGCGACAGGCTGAATTTTCAGATCGGCGAAGCATGGTTGCTTGACGAACTTGACGGCATGCTGCACATTGCCGCCCGTTCGGACGATGAGGAAATTGACGCGTCCTTCCGCGAAGTATCACTCGGAACAGTTTTCGCGCAGGGAGAAGGACTGCCGGGAAGGATTTTAGAAAACGGGAAACCAGCGTGGATCACGGACCTGTCGGCCGATAAGATGTTTCGCAGGAAAGCGGCTGCAAAGGCGAGCGGGCTCAAGTCCGCATTCGGCATTCCGCTTTCGAACAGGGGAAAGACGGAAGGTGTAATGGTCTTCCTGAGCAGGACGGAGCTTGACGTGGACAACCACATGATCGGCACAATGAGGGACATAGGCAGGCAGATTGGGCTGTTCATTGGAAGACTGAGAGCCGAGAACAGGATGAAGACGGTCCTGCAAAACATTCAGTCATTCGTGGCAAACACGCCCATGCTGATTGCAGTTTCGGACATGAACGGCAATTTTGTTTCGGTCAACGAGTCGTTCGAGAAGACATACGGCTGGAAGAAAGAGGAGATAGTGGGAAAGTCCATTCAATGCGTCATTCCAGAGGAGCTCAGATCGGAGGTGAGGGAGAGAGTGGAGCTTGTCGCTTCGGGCGGCAGCGCCACGTTCGAAACAATAAGAATGAAGAGGGACGGCACACGAATGAACATTAGGGTGACCATGTCACCGGTTTATGACACCGATGGCAAAGTGACACACATTTCCACCATTTCCAGGGACATTACTGCCGAGAAGAGGACGGAGGCGGAACTCAGACTGAAGAATCAGGTGGTCGAGAAGCTGCACGAATTGGTCGTCGTGGCGAAACAGGATGAGGAGGGGAATCCGATCATCATATACGCAAATCCGGCCTACAGCACGATCTACGGTTATTCTGCGGAGGAGGTCACAGGCAGAACTCTGTGGGACATGCAGGGCGAGGCGACAGACTCCGCGTCGCTGAACGCAATGTACAACGCGTATGTTGCAGGCACATACTTCAACGGCGAACTGGCCGGATATAACAGGAAAGGCGAACAGGTTTATCTTGACACCACGCTCTTTCCCATGAAGAACGGCTCCGACACCTCGAAGGTCTGGGTGCTTATTCAGAAGGATATCACTTCGCTCGTGCAGAACCGGGAGAGCCTGCAGAGAGCGAATGAAAAACTCAACCTGATGGAGACGATAAACAGGCATGACATGCTCAACCATCTGCAGGCCATCGAAGCATACACCCACCTGGTCTCCATGTCCAGCAAGGACGACAGACTCTCGAGCAACGTGGAGAAGATAAAGAGTATAACGGAAATGATGAAGAGGCAGCTGGCATCGCTGAAAGAGCTTCAGTTTTCGGGAAGCCCCCGCTGGATGAGCGTCAAAACGGCATTCGAGGACAGCGCAGGAGGACTCGACCTCGGGAATGTGGAAGTGAAACTGTGCGACGCTGATGCCGAAATCATGGCCGATCCGCTTTTCGAGAGAGTGTTCTCAAACCTGGTGAGCAACAGCCTGAAGCACGGAGGAGATGTGAGGAGGATTTCGCTTGACATTGCAGAACAGGGTGACAGCCTCGTCATAACTTATTCCGATGACGGAAAGGGCATTCCTGCGGACAGGAAGGCGTCTATCTTCCGGGGAGACAAGGACAGGCCGCTGCATGGCCTCAAGCTCATACACGACATACTGGAAATGACGCGCATTACGATAAGGGAAACGGGCACTGAGGGAAAAGGTGCCAGGTTCGAGATCGTCGTTCCTGCGGAGAATTATAAAATCCGATATTCGGAAAGGGAGAAGGCGCGGAAGAATCTCACCCGCTGAATTCTGCTGTGGCATGATATTCCGCCATTTGCCCTGCCTGCGGAAAGGGCAGCCTTGAAAAGGCGGAAGGGCATTTCCTTGCCGGCGCATGCAATGGATCCAGCAAACGGACCGGTGGTCGATATGCTAAATGAGATTGCAGACATACTGGAGATCACGGGTTCGGACAGGTTCAGACCCCTGGCCTACAGGAGAGCGGCGAGGACGATAGAAGCGCTGCCGAAACCTGTGTCGTCGTACATAGCAGAGGGAAGCGTGTCCCAGCTCGCAGGCGTCGGCGGGGCCATCTCAGCAAAGGTGAAGGAGTTCACGACTGCGGGCAGGGTGGAATATCTGGAGAACCTGAGAAAGACCATACCTTCCGGAGTGCTCGAAATGCTGAAACTGCAGGACGTGGGACCTAAAACCGCCGGCCGGCTTTTCGCCGAACTCAGGGTTACGACAATCGACGAGCTTGAGAAGGCGTGCAGAGAGCACAGGGTGCGCGGACTGAAGGGTTTCGGGGAGAAGACAGAGGAGAAGATGCTGCAGAGCATAGAATTCTACCGCTCCGGCGGAGGCAGATTCCTGCTCTCCGCCGCGGACGGTGTAGCGGCCATGCTCGTAGAACGGCTCGGAAAATATGCTCAACGCATATCGCCCGCAGGCTCGCTCAGGAGGAGGCGAGAGACAGTCGGAGACATCGACATCATTGCGTCGTCCGCCTTACCGGAAGGCATAATGGATGCTTTCGCAGCCATGCCTGAAGTGCGCAACATACTGTCGAAGGGAGATACCAAGTCGAGCGTCCTGCTCACAAACGGCCTGCAGGCAGATCTCAGGGTTGTCGCAGACGAAAGTTTCGGCGCGGCCCTGATGTACTTCACCGGATCGAAGGATCACAACGTAGTGCTGAGAACCGTCTCCATCGAAAAGGGATTCAGGCTGAACGAATACGGGCTGTTCCGGAGAGAAGACAGTTCAGCCGTGGCAGGAAGGAGCGAGGAGGAGATATACGGAGCGCTATCCATGCAGTACATTCCGCCGGAACTCAGGGAGGCAAGGGGGGAAATAGAGGCCGCATCTGCAAATGCCCTTCCCGCGCTTGTTGAAGAGGGCGATGTGAAAGGAGACTTGCACTGCCATACTGACTGGAGCGACGGAAGCAGCACGCTGGAGGAGATGGCGGCCGCCGCCGAAGAACGCGGATACGAGTACATAGGCATAACCGATCATTCCGGGAGCGAGAAGGTGGCAAACGGTCTGTCCGCCGAGAGGATGCACAGGCAGATTGAGCGCATACATGCTCTCAACAGCTCCGGCCGTTTCCGCGTGAGGGTGCTGTGCGGAAGCGAAGTGGACATACTGCCCGACGGAAGACTGGATTACGACGACGACATTCTGGGCAGGCTGGATTATGCCGTAGGCTCCGTGCATTCGAGATTCAACATGGAGAAGAAGGAGATGACGGAACGGCTGCTGACTGCGCTGTCCAACCCGCATCTCAGTATTTTCGGGCATCCCACCGCGAGGGAGATTGGCAGGCGGGACGCGATAACGTTTGACGCCGATGCCGTATTCGGGGCGGCGGCAGAGAACGGCGTCCTGCTGGAAGTTGACGGCTCGCCGTCCAGGCTGGATCTTCCGGATGCGCTGATTATAGAGGCGAAGAAGCACGGATGCGGTTTCGTGCTTGACAGCGACTCCCATCACCGCACATCGCTGGCGGATGTGCGCTACGCAGTAGGCATGGCAAGGCGCGGATGGCTGGAAAAGAAGGATGTGGGAAACACGCTCGGCGCGGCGGAACTGCTGAAAGCGCTGCATGCGTGAAGTATTCTCTTCGCGGCGCGACGGCCGGCTGCCGGCCCAGGCGTCTGCGGCTTCATGCATGCCGCTTCCGCACGGAAAGCGCGGACAGTACCGCCGTCACTATCTGAAACACAAGCAGCACCGTGACAGCAATGGATGTACCGAGAACCGAACTGTCCAGTCTGCCGAAACCGAAGAGATAGCTGAAACCCTCCGCAGGTGTTGAGTGGAACTGGCTCAGTGCCAGTCCCGAGGCAGCATCGCCCAGTATGGCTATCACACCGGTGACGGACCAAATAAGCAGCGCCATGGAGGGCCATGCCGCCTTTCCCGACAGCAGTATGATGAGCAGCAGCGCGTCAATCACCACATATGCAAGCAGGCCGTACCAGTGCACGACGGCGTAGGCGTGGAGATACTGGTCCATGGTCAGCAGATATGCGGATGACACTATCTGCAGAATCACAGACAGTGCAACTGGAGCAGCATAGCGAACTTTCGCATCGGCGTTCGCTGACATATGCTTACTATGCAGGAATAGTATTAAAACATGAGCCGCGCCGCCAAGATTCCGGCAGTGCCGCTGCGCGCAGGCGGAGGAGCATATATCAGTTGCCGGGTTTCCCGCTGTTGTGTCTCTCTCTAAGCCTTTCCAGAACTTCGGTGTAACTCAGTCCGCTGTACTTCAGCGCAAGAAGAAAATGGAAGAGAAGATCTGCTGCCTCGTCAACCGTCTGCCTGGTCTTCCCGTCCTTGGCGCTAAGTATGAACTCGGCTGCCTCTTCGCCCACCTTCTTGAGCGGCTCGTCCCTCTTCGAAAGCGTACGCACGACATATGAATCCTCCCTGCCTTCGTTCATCCTTTCGTCGAAGAGCCTTTCGAGCAGGAGCGGTATCGCGGTTGCGCTGCCGCTCCACTCTGCCATGTCGTCGAAGAAACAGCTCCGCTTTCCGGTGTGGCACACCTTCCCCCGGCCCTCGACAGTCACCCTGGCGAGAAGAGTGTCGCCGTCGCAGTCCTCCCTGAGTTCGACGAGTCTGAGTCTGTTTCCGGATGTCTCGCCCTTCATCCACAGCCTCTCCCTGCTCCTGCTCCAGAAGTGCACATAGCCTGTCTCCTTCGTCCTGTTGACCGAGTCCGCGTTTGAGTAGCCAAGCATGAGAACCGAGCCGTCCAGCGCGTCCTGCACTATGAGCGGCCTGAGCTCATCCAGCTCCAACACCCCCGGTTTTCCTCACTGCAATTCCGTGCGACAGCAGAGCGGTCTTGACCTCCGCAATGCTCAGCGTGCCGAAATGGAAGACCGATGCGGCGAGCGCCGCATCCGCACCGCACCTGCCGAGCACATTGATGAAATCCGCGGTCGTACCGCATCCGCCGGATGCTATGACGGGAACCGTAACGGCAGAGGCCACAGCTGCTACCAGCCTCCCGTCATATCCCTTCCCCGTTCCGTCGGCGTCCCTGCTCGTGAGCAGTATTTCGCCTGCACCGAGATCCTCGGCCTTGCGGGCCCATTCCACCGCCTCCATTCCAGTTGCACGGGTGCCCGAGTTTGTGTAGACCTCATAGCGCCGCGATGCGCTGCTCCATGCGGCGTCTATTGAAACGACGACGCACTGCCTCCCGAATTCCCCGCTCACACTGCTTACAAGCCCCGGATTCCTGACGGCGGCCGTGTTGAGCGATATCTTGTCGGCACCGCTCCCAAGCGCTTTGGACACGTCTTCCATGGATCTGAGGCCCCCGCCGGCTGTCAGCGGTATGAAGAGAACGGAAGCGGTGTCCCTGAGCCTGCCGAACATCGTTTCCCTGGACGAATTGGTGGCACCAATGTCCAGCCACGCGATCTCATCCGCCCCCTCCTGCTCGTACCTCGATGAGAGTTCCACCGGATCGCCCGCCTTCTTCAGGTCTGCGAATCTGACGCCCTTCACGACGCCTTCGCCCAGTATGTCGAGACATGGTATGATCCTCTTCACCCGTCATCCACCTCCAGCAGCACCGAACCCTTGGCCGAAACTTCCCCTTCCCTTCTCTCCATCCCCTGCCGCAGGGAAAGGCCGAGTGCCTTGAACGCGGCCTCGACAACATGGTGTTCATCCTTCCCTCTGAGGACGGCAACGTGCAGGTTGATGGAGGCGTTCGCCGCAAAGCTCGACAGGAAGTGTTCGAACGGCTGCAACAGCTCATCGGACGCGAAGTAGCTTCTGCCGGAAAGGTCCACGGCCACCTGCACCAGGGCGTCGTCCATGGGCACTGTCGCGAATCCCATCCTCTTTACGGGCAGGTCTTCGATGCACTTCTTCAATGCCAGCCCCAGGCAGATAGCCACATCCTCGCTGGTGTGGTGCTCCATGTCGCCGCGCGCCTTCACATCGATGTCGAATGACGAGTAACGCGCGAGCGTGTTGACCATGTGACCTGTCATCTGCATGCCCTCCGAATCGAATTTACATCTGCCGCTGCCGTCGGCGTTCAGCGACAGTGCTATCTTCGTTTCCCTTGTCTCTCTTCTCACTCTGTGAACTCTCTGCTTCATAACAAATCGCTCCTTTCCAGTTCCTTTCCGTGCTTTTCAAATCTCGTGACCAGTTCCCGGAGACTCGAACGTCCGTCGTACAGCATCCTTCCCAGTATGACGCCGTCGACGCCGCAGGCTGCGAGCAGCGCTATGTCCTCCGGGCAGGAAATGCCGCCGGCCACGTTCAGCGGATGTCTCACGGCGTTGCGCATGGTCTTCACCATCCGGTCGTCAACACCGGTGAGTCTTCCCTCTCTTGACACATCCGTCATCACCACGGAGTGCAGCGGAAGGGCATCGCACACAGCAGCGGCATTCTCCGGGCGCATATCGTGCTCCCCGGTCCATCCGGAAACCTTCACCCGCTCGCCCTCATAATCAATTGATGCTGCTATCCTGCCCGGGAAGGATGAGACCATGCGCTCAAACTTCGGCCTGTCCGAAAAAATCACAGTGGAGACAATGACTGCATCCGCTCCCATATCCAGATAATTCATTACGTCCGTCTCGTCTCTTACCCCTCCTCCGACCTGAATCCTGGCGCTGGCACTCGACAGCAGGGAAGCAATGGCCGTCCTGTTCCCGCGGGAAGGTTCGCCGAATGCGCTGTCCAGGTCCACAACATGCACGCGGTGCGCACCCTCCGATTCCCACCGCTCAAGAAGGCCAAGGGGAGACGGGCTCTCGAATATGCCCGATCCCGGTTTGCCTCCGACGAGTTTCACTGCCTTTCCGCCGCGCAGATCTATGGATGGTATTATATGCATCAGCGCACACTCCTCACGTGTTCGACGAAATTTGACAGCAGCCTCATTCCCTGCACGGAGCTCTTCTCGGGGTGGAACTGCACACCGAAATTCTCACCGCGCGCTATTGCGCTGGCGAAGGTTGCATTCTCGCCTCCCCCGGACAATGCGGTAACAGCAACAGCATCACCGTCATCCGACGGCACCGGGACATATGAATGCACGAAATAGAAAGGTTCGCCGTCGGGGATGCCGTCGAACAGCACGCAGTCCGCGGAGCGGGAGACTGGTTCCCAGCCCATGTTGGGCACTTTGCGTGTCCTCAGTCTCTTTACGGTCCCGGGAATGATACCGAGGCCCATGCCGCCACCCTCTTCGCTGTCCTCCAGCAACAGCTGGCACCCGAGACATATCCCCAGGACGGGTCTGTCTTTCATGAGTTCGGCCGTCTCCTCCCTGTTCCCCTCGAACCATCTCGAACCGGCGGAAAAGGAGCCGACGCCCGGCAGCACGATGCCGTCTGTTGCGAAGAGCTCGGCCGGTGTCCTGGCTATGACCGCTTCCGCGCCTGTCCGTTCCACTGCCTTCGTTATGCTGTGCATGTTTCCGACGCCGTAACTGGCAATGGAAATCTTCATTCATTCCCCTCCAGAATTTCCCGCAGTCCCTTCAGCAGTATCTCGTTCTCCTTCCTGCTCCTCACAGTCACGCGCAGGCAGTCCGAGTATCCGGTCTGCTCTATCCTGCGGGTAAACACGCCTTTCGACTGCAGTCTGTCGTGAACCTCATCCCGTCTCCCTTCAAGCCCGGCAAGAAGGAAATTGGCCGACGACGGATAGACCGTCAGACCCAGCCTTTCCATCCCTTCTTTCAGGTATGAGCGCTCGATTGAGTTTTTCCCGCGTATCCTGTCGACAAAATGCTGATCTGACAGCGCCTCCAGTGCGACGGCCTGTGACACAGAAGTGACGTTGAACGGATTCTTAATTCTTCTCAGCAGAGATGCGATGGTCAGGCCCGATATCGAATAACCGATCCTGAAATTTGGCAGGCCGTATATCTTCGAGAATGTTCTCACAGCCACAAGATTGTCACACTCACCGACCAGTGGGGCAACGGATGTGCCCGCGTATTCCGCATACGCCTCATCGATGATGACGATACCGTCGAACGAGGATGCGAGAGAAGCGATGTCCTCCGTGCTGAACACGTTTCCCGCAGGATTGTTCGGATTTGAAATAAACAGAATTTTTCCCCTGCCGGGGTCAAATCCACGCAGCGACGGAGGCTTTCCCATGAACGGGCTGCAGACTTCGGCTCCGTTGAGTGAGGCAAAACGATAGTACATCCAGTATGCGGGAACAGGCACCACGGCCCTGTCTCCCCTGTTTATGAACACCCTTGCGAGCATATCCAGTATTTCGTCCGCACCGCAGCCGATGACCACCTGTTCAGGTGAGACCGAGTTGAGCGATGCTATCTCCTCCCTCAGCCTCTTTGCAGTCTGGTCCGGATAGTATGTGCATTCCTGCAGTCCGCCGATCATTTCCAGAGCCTTTCCCTCAAGCAGCCTCCTGACGCCGGGAGAGGGACCATATGGACTGGTGTTATCGTTCATCTTCACCGAAGATTCGCCGCGCGGATAAACGTAGAGATATTCATCCGAGGAGACAATCTCCTGCCTTGCAAGCGATTCCGGCCTTGCGCCTTTGCTCACTGCTCCACACCTCCTCTTCCCGACCCCATAGGACCTCTCAACCTCATGCAGGCGGCATGAAGCGACAGTCCCTCGGATTCGGCGAGCGCGGACCCCGGTCCGGAGAGCTTCGCCGCGGTATCTCTGCTGATTCTCTGCAACTCGACGGCCTTCATGAAATCTGAAACCTGCAGAGGGGAGGAGAAACGCGCAGTCCCCATCGTAGGAAGAATGTGATTCGTGCCCGTAACGTAATCCCCGAAAGCCACGGAGGAGTATCTGCCTATGAAAACCGAGCCTGAATTTCTCACACTCTCCGCTATCTTCTCCGCCATCCGACCCACTGCGAAAAGGTGCTCGGGCGCATATTCCTCCGCAAATGCCTCCATCAGCTCACAGGACGATACGTGCACCAGGCTGTAATTCCGCAAGGCGGATTGATGCGTGGCCGCCGCGCTGGCAAGCCCGTCATTCAATAGTTTTGCAACGCCGTCTATCAGTTCTGCGCTGTCGCTGCAGAGGACGGCACTCGCGCCGGAGCCGTGTTCCATCTGTGCAAGCATCTCGAATGCCACGGTCCGCTCTTCTCCGGCGGCAGTCCTGTCTGCAAGCACGAGTATCTCCGTTGGTCCGGCAATGGAGTCTATGCCTGTCAGACCCATGGCAGAAACAACCGCCTTTGCCCTCGCGACATAAGCGTTTCCTGGACCAACGATCTTGTCTACCCTTTGTATGCTCCCGGTGCCGAACGCCATTGCGGCCACAGCCTGTGCGCCGCCCACCGTGAATATGCTCCGCACTCCTGAAAGCATGCAGGCCGCGGCCACATGGCGCATGCGACGGCCGTCTCTGTCCGGCGGCGTGAAGAGCGTGATTTCCCCTACACCCGCGATCCTTGCCGGTATTGCCGCCATCAGCACAGTCGAAGGATATGCGAATTTTCCCCCGGGAACATAGATGCCTACGCGCCTCAGAGGCACATATCTGCGTTCCACTCTGGATCCGTCAGACTCCATCACAAATCCGGAAGGCCGGCCGCCGGCGTGGAATCGTTCGATGCTGGAAGCCGCGACACGCATTGCACTGAGCACTTCGTCATCCACATCGGATGCGAGCGCGCTTATTTCCTCGCTGCCTATCATCAATTTTTCCAGCCTGACGCCGTCGAGTTCCTCAGTGAGTTCGAAAAGTGCACCATCGCCGCCGGTGCGGACCCTTTCAAGAATGCTGTCGACGACCGCGTCCGCTCCGTTCGCAGTTCTCTGCCTTTCCCTCAATCCGGCCGCGACTGATATGCAATCTCCGCGGCTGCCGCACACCTGCAGGCCGGCGCTCATGCGACCAGCCTCTCTATCCTTGAAACGAGTATTCCCGTGCATCCGAGTGCCTTGAGGCCGGGTATCAGCGCATTCAATTCGCCGGACTCCACGACTGCGTGCAGTGCGAAGAAGTCATCCCTTCCGGAAATGCGCATGAATGTGGGTCCCTCCATTCCTCTGAGGAGCCTGCGAACTTCGATCTCGGAACCGGAGGGCACATTGACCATGAGATATCTTTTCGATCTGGCATCCTGTACGCTCCTGACAAGACAGAGGAACTCATCGATCTCTTCCCTCCTCCTTTCGAGCGTGCTTTCGCCGGTTACGACAACCGCTGTGGATTTTGCCACAACACACAGGGAGCGCAGGCCATTGCTGCGCAATGTCGTGCCTGTTTCGACTATATCAGAAATTGCGTCAGCAATGCCTATCATCGGAGCAGCCTCCGTGGTGCCTGAAACGGGCACTATCTGCACTCTTCTGCCGATCTGTTCAAAAAATTTTCCGGTTATATTTGGGAACATTGTTGCAACCCTCACCCCGTCCGGGAGCTGGGACGGGTCGGTAACCGTGGAACCCTCAGGAACTGCAATGCATAGAGAGCATTTTCCGAAATCGAGTTCCATCAGTTCGCTGACCGCACCGTTGCCGTACTCCATGACAATATCACGGCCCGTTATTCCGATGTCTGCGGAACCGGATTTCACCAGGCCGATGATATCCCTGGCCCTGACTGATTGCAGCTGGTAACGCGTGCGTTCATCCTCGGAGACCAGCGTCCTGTCGCCGGGAGGCGGCAGGTCTATGCCGGCGACGGAGAGCAGTTTTTCGACACCGTCCCTCAGTCTTCCTCTTCCAGGGATGGCTATGCGCAGTCTGTAATCAGCGGACAGAAAAACCACCCCCGGCCGAAAGCCAGCTCATGCATTCAAAAAACAGCGCTTCACTGCACCCGGACCGGGTGAAGTAAACCATACACGGGGATTTTTGCCATGTAATTTTCCTCTTGCTTCACCGACCCATAATGGATGCACATATAAGTCTTTCGCACGATCCAGTATCTCCGAAGACGATCGTAAAGACTGTACGGGGATCGTAGAGAATTAGCCGATTTTTGGCTAATTCGGGTGCCAACGGACCATTTCATCGATCCTGTTATAACGTTCTTCGCCAGATCACGCTGCGTGCTGAACAGGGAGAGAGTGTACAGGACACTGACGACGCTCGACGTATTCGTGGACAGGACGCTCTGTCTCGTCTCCAAGTCAGAGACACTTTCCGGCTTCCACTATAATCGGGACTTGCTGAAATCTGCCATGGCCAACACATATCTTGAAACTGTGGGCAGCAGGGCGGACAGCATACACATGGCGATAAAGAGTGTACCCATGCCGTATGTGTACACGGAGTACATCAGGTCCGTCGGCATATTCGGCCCGAGGACAGGATTCGCCGAACATGACGCCGTCCTCGCATTCGACCACACGGACGA
>JAKABN010000235.1 GCA_021796895.1 Thermoplasmata archaeon
TATTTCGCCTGCTTTTGGATCCTGCCTCAGAATGCGCATTTGGAGCACCGTGCTTTCAGATGTGTTTGCCCTTCCTGCGTATGAATTCCGACACTATTTTAGACATTGTCCTGAATGAACCTGAAACATTCTGCCCTGCACCGGCACCCCTGGTTCTTCCGGAGGCAATCTCCTGTATGATGTCGTCCGAACTGAGACCCTCGCCATCGGTTACCGTGTATGCTCGACCGATTTCCGGTAAAGAATGTGAATCGCTTCCACCCGTCCCGCCGATACCGTGCGATGCTGCATAATCAAGCGCGCTGCTGTTTCTGGATGAGTGGTTACGGCCGTTGACAGTTTCAATGGCCCTGACATTCAGTTTGTTCAGCGTCCCGGCACCAGCTCCAGTACCAAGCCTGAACGGATGAGAAGGTACTGCAATACCACCCATCGCGGTTACCTTTTCCACAGCCTCGGCCATTACGAGGCCCTGCGGAATATCTTCAGTTATGCCGAGGCAGAGCAGATGTCCTTCGGCGGCGGAAAGTTCGAAACCCGCAATTATGATGAAATCAGCCCTGCCCAAATACTGCGCGGCAATATAGCCTTTTGCTGAGTTATGATCGGTTATGGCCATTCCGTTCAATCCACTGCGTCTTGCGGCTGCCACTGCATCCCTTACATCCACCGATGAGTCGGGGCTGTATGATGTGTGGTTATGCAGATCTATTTTCATCTGATCCTGGAACCGACGCCGATTCTTCCTCCATCCACAGTTATGAGCACATCCCCCTTCATCAGTGGAGACAGCTTCCCTCCGGATACGACGACTGCAATCTCATGCTCCGGTTCTTCGTCCTCAAAGGACACGCGCCCTCCGCTGTAGCCTGCAACCCGCAGATCTACTTTTCTGAACTCATCTATGCTTATTGTGCGTAACTGCGCGTCATTGCCGGCGACACTTCCGACAGGCACATCAGATGACGGTACCAGCAGTTTCACAGACCCTCCGTTTTCTGCAGCAAGCATCATTCCATGAGATTCGTAACCCCTGAGCTTCGCTGTTGCCAGATTTGCCACGACCACAACACTCATTCCGACCAGCTGTTCTTCGGTGTAATGCTGCCTGAGGCCCGCCACGATTTGTCTCCTCTCGCCCGTGTCCACTTCCAGCAGCAGCAATTTATCGGCGGAAGGATGTTTTTTCGCCGAAATTATTCTTCCGATACGCAGATCCAGCGGAATGTCGTTTGCATTTTGCGCATTAACATCCTTCAGAACATCAGGATCAATGCGATCGAATACCGGCTTAGGCACTGTCAGTGAAAAAAGCTCAGGAACGGAGGTCAGCTTCTCCCATCTCAGTTCGGCAGCAGCGTCGGCGTAACCAAGGAAAGACATGACAGATGCGGATGCTGAAGGAAGGAACGGGAAAGAAAGTATGGCAATGCGTCTGATCAGCTCAAGATTCGCAAAAAGGTCGGCGGCGCACTTTGCCCGGTCATTCTTGATAGAAAACCATGGAGCGCATTTGTCAAAGTACTGATTGCCTGTCTGAGCGAGTTCCATCAATGCCTTCAGTCCCTTCTTGAATTCGCATCCTTCGATGAAAGAGGATGTCTGGGAGGCTGCCTTCAGAGATTCAAGCACGATATGCTCATCCGGGGACCATGCATCCGGGCGTTTCAACTCTCCAAAATTCTTGAATGAAAAAGAGAGTACACGGTGGATATAGTTGCCCAGTGTCGCGACGAGTTCATTGTTTACCTTTGAGATCATGTCGTCCAAGCGGAACGCACTGTCTCTGCCTTCCGGCATTACCGATATGAGGTAGTAGCGCAACTGCTCGGGAGTGAAATTTTTCATCATCTCCCTGATTTCAGGCGCTCCTCCCCTGCTTTTCGAGAATTTCATTCCCGAACTGTCGGAGGTGAGATATTCATTTGCGACGACATTGTAGGGTAGAACAAGATCGCCGTGTGCAATCATCATCGCGGGCCATATAATTGTATGAAATGGAATATTATCCTTTCCCATGAAATAATAATGTTTCGTTTCCTTATCCTGCCAGAATTCTTTCCAGGCATCCGGAGTTCCACGTTTCTTCGCCCATTCCACGGAAGCGGAAAGATAGCCTATGACTGCCTCGAACCAGACATAGATTACCTTCTTCTCGAAGCCCGCAACCGGGACTGGAATGCCCCAGTCAATATCTCTAGTGGCAGATCTGTCATCAAGACCGGATGATATCCAGTTAAGCGAGAAATCAAGCACGTTCTGCTTCCAGTACTTCTTGGCGGAGAGAAAGGACAATAGATCTGACGAGAACGATGACAGTGAAAAGAAGAGCTGCTCCGATCCTTTCAGCACGACGGGATTGGAACAGAGCGTGCATCTCGCGCTCGACAGCTCTCCAGGCTCAAGTAAGGTTTTGCAAACCTCGCACTGATTACCCTGAGCTTCCTGATAACCGCATTTTGGGCACGTACCTGAAACATACGTGTCGGCAAGGAATCTTCCATCCGTAGTGCAGTAATACTGATCCGTGGTTTTCTCATAGAGGTTTCCGCCAGAAT
>JAKABN010000236.1 GCA_021796895.1 Thermoplasmata archaeon
CAACATGCACTGTCCTGAATTTCTCCTGAGGGTTGCCCAGCCGCTCCAGAAGCTTTTTCTCATTGTCCAGGCCGAGCTTGATACCGAAGTTCTCAAGTCCGTAGAGCCATTTCAGCAGCTCCATCCTCTCAGGCACCGCATCCTTCAATTCCATCCACCGCCGCTCAATCCCGTTCCGGATTTAACATGTTCCACCAACGCACGACTCTCCGGACAAGCTGTGCATGCGGCACAGGAGATGTCTGAAGCCAGTGCTGCATGCGTCTCCGGAAACATCGCGTCGCCTACAGCCTCGCCATCAGCAATTTCATGTATATTTTCCTGCTCAATTCCGGGTATATCATGTAGACAGCCGCGAGCGCCTCCGGAAAGAGATTTGCGGCAGTGCTGTATCCCTTCGAATGTCTCATGAATGAAAGACACGCCTTTGCGACCCTTCTCCTGCTCGCTGCGCTGTTGCTTATATCCCGTATCAGCGCGAACAGGAACATCTGTCTTCTCAGCACATCTGCAATTTCCTTCTCCCCTATGTCTTCGGCAAACCTGCACAGTGCAGCGAAGGTCTTCACCTGTCTCAGAGAGAATTCATATCTCGACGACACCGTCACACTCTTCCTGTTGAGTCTGTAGTGCGTGAGTATGACCGGGTCTATCATGACCGATTTTCCGCGCATTGCAGCAAGATAGAAAATCATGCTGTCATGAGCCGAGAACGTTCTCCTTGCCACGTCAAGATTTTCCAGCAGTATCCTCTTCCTCACGGTAATGCTGCTGTTGTTGTAATCGCACTGTGCCGCAATGAGCTCACCTGCCTTCGCCCTGACGCTGTTATGGTCGAGCACAATGGCCTCTCCGTCCCTCTCAAGGATCGAGAAACGGAATGAAAAGGGCGGCGCAATCACCTTGCCACGGACATCCACGTAATCGATGGCGTTGTGATAATAATCAATCTCCGGATTGTTTCTGAAGACCTTTGTCACGGTGGAAATCTTGCCGGGCAGGAACATGTCGTCATCGTCGAGGAAACATATTACCTCGCCCTTTGCCATCTTCACCGCCTCCTCGGAAAAAGTGTGCAGCGTCCTGCTGTCGTCGAATATCGACAGTGCTCCCATGTTCGCGATTGTTCTGTCCGCCTCGGAGTTTTCGAAGTTCTTTACCACTATTACCTCGAAATCCTCTGCAGGTGCGTCCTGGGCAACGAGCGACTCGAGTGCGGCATTGAGAAATTCCTGCCTGTTGTATGCAGTAACAATGACAGTAACGTATGGTGTCATCCTGATCTTCGTTTCCCCGCTCAGCAGGGCCTGTGCAGAAATGCGCGCACTCTATTAAAATGCAATACCGGCAGTCGTGCCTTAGCAGCAGCCTCCCGGGGAATAACTAAAATAAACTCTCCTTCCGTTTGCTCTGCCGGCATATTGTTCTGCAGATGCAGTTCATGCTGCCGCATGCGTCGTCCGCACACTCGCATCATCCGGTGAATACAGTTGAACATAACATTCGTGGGATACAATTCGGTTGATCATGGCGGAGGAGGTGAAACCTGGCTGCGTGAAGTGGCGTCGCGCCTTTCCTCCAGACACAAAATCAGCATAATTGCTCCATCAACGGTAACCGGGCGCACGATAGTCAGCGATGAATTGCGATCACTCGGCATTCAAATCCGCAACATCAGTTATGTGCCCGGAACGTCCTTTCCTTCCCCGGGCTCGTTGTCGGCCATGGCCAGTGTGCTCTCCTCTTCCGACGCGGTCTATTTCAATTATGCAACCGGTGGCCTCGAAATCGCCATGTATGCACTGCAGAAGCTCACCTCAGTCCCTATGGTCGCGGGTCACCACCTCATAATGAACAACCGCTTCTTCGGCGGAAGCATCTCCCGTTCAAGGGATTCATACTACAGAATATTCGGATTCAGGGGGGACAGGATCGCCCGGCGCATGCCCGCTCACCACGTCCTCAACGGCGAGACTGAGGCCGATCTGCTGAGCCGCGGGTACAGGAATGTCTGCAGAATACCTAACGGGGTCGATCGCTCTGTCTTCGTTCCCGCAGAAAAGTTCGAAAGATTCACAATACTGTTTCTCGGCCGCCTTGTGGAACAGAAGGGCGCCGATATCCTGCCTGACATTTACCGCGAATTGAAAGCCGTCGTCGACGATTTCGATTTCATAATCGCCGGAAGCGGTGATTGTGAAACCCGGCTGAGACAGCAGATGCATGACCGGAGGGTGAGCATGCCCGGTTTCGTCAGCGAGGAGAGAAAGAGGGAACTTCTGTCGCGCTCTCATCTGCTTCTGCTGCCATCGCGATATGAGATGTTTCCCATCACTGCGCTCGAGGCTCTCTCCTCCGGCACTCCGGTTGTCACCTCGAATATTATGGGCACGGGCGAATATCTCGTTGCGGGCGTCAACGGTTTTACGGCATCGGGTGCAGGCGAAATGGCTCAGAGAGCGTTGCAGCTCTATCGCATGCATTCGGACAGACGCTACGGCGAACTGTCCGTGAAGTGCAGGGAATCCACTGAAGGTTTC
>JAKABN010000237.1 GCA_021796895.1 Thermoplasmata archaeon
TTCCGCACACTCTGCCGGAGGGTGATGACGTGACCGTTGAAAAACTCGACGCGGTGATGTCTGAAATAGAGAGGGAGCTGGACGAAAGAGACGAACTGCGTGAAATTTCGCTGAAGAGATGCAGGGAGATCGTGCGCCTCTCCTCCGATCTCATCTACAGGATGCAGAAAGGCGCGGGCACGAAAGATGTGGTGGAAGGATTCAGGAATCTGAAATCCGTCGTGATGGAGCTGAATACTCTTCTGGCGGACAGCTACGAAGTCTATTACAGCGGTTTCGTCGAGGAGGCCCTCCAGGAGTACGTTGAGGCGACGCTCCTGAGATGCGCGGTGAGCGGGAAGGAGTTTCCCACTCCGTCCCAGCTTAAGGTCGATGCCTCGACATATGTGCTCGGCATGTCCGACCTGATCGGAGAGTTCAGGCGCATAGCGCTGAACAGGATGATTGAAGGCAATGTGGATGACGCTGCCCGCTGGGTGAACGAGATGGAGAGGCTGTTTGTCGCAATCTCGCGCCTGCATTACCCTTCGAAACTTGTGCAGATCAGAAAGAAGCAGGACACTGCCAGGGCCATGCTGGACAGGACAAGGGGGGAGCTGGCCACGAGCATGGCTTCCCACTCGTTGAAGAAGTGAGACGAGGTAAGCCGGGCAGGACCGCGAAATCTATTGAGAAAATGCTAACAATGGAAGGAAAGTGTTGCTGATGGTTGAACAGATATCGTATACGGTTGATGCGAGAGACAGCAGACTGAACTGCCTGAACATCGAAATGTCCTTCAGGCCGGCAAAGGGCATGGTGGACGTGTGCATGGCAGCATGGGCACCGGGCTCATATCAAATCGAGGATTTTGCCAGACACATAGTAGACATATCGGCATCCGGTGCCGACGGTAAAGCCATCGGCATGACGAAGAAGGACAAGAGCACATGGACATTCAGGGCGGACGGCGGAAAAGTGCAGGTGAAATACAGGTTGCACGCGCACAATATAACGGTGCATCACAGTTTCGTTGACGATACTCACCTGACGCTGAACGGAGGAAGCTCCCTTCTGTACGCCAGGGGGTACGAACGCCTCCCTGCAATACTCAAAATCATACCGCGCGAAGGATGGCGCAACGTTTCCACCGGACTCGACAGGGCCGGGGACGACTGGACCTTCGCAGCTCCTGATTTCGACACGCTGATTGATTCGCCGGTGGAGGCAGGCAACCACACATCCGTTCACTTCAGCGTGGCAGGAAAGGATCATGAAGTCGCAATATACGGTTCCAGCACAATCGACAGGGACAAATTCGCGTCCGATGTGGAAAAGATTGTCCGCGCCGAGATAGGCATAATGAAGGATGTCCCTTACAGCAGATATCTCTTCATCTATGATCTTCTCCCCGGAGCCTCCGGCGGCCTGGAACACCTCAACTCGACTCACTGTCTCGCCGATCCCTTCTCGTTCAGGATAAGGGAGGATTATCTGTCAAGGCTGAGCACCATATCGCATGAGTTCTTCCACCTGTGGAACGTCAAGAGGCTCAGGCCCGTTCCGCTTGGTCCTTTTGACTACACGAAGGAGGTGTACACGGAACTCCTCTGGTTTTCGGAAGGATTCACTTCATACTACACCTATCTGGCGCTCAGGCGCGCCATGATTGCAACACCCGGCGAAATGCTGAGGAGCTACGCAAGAATGGTCGAATCATACATGAGCACACCGGGCAGGAACTACCAGAGTGCGGAAGAGTCCAGTTTCGATACATGGATAAAACTCTACAAGCCTGACGAGAATTCGGTGAATTCCGGCATATCATACTACACCAAGGGTTGCATCATCGGCATGCTCCTCGATCTGCACATCATTCATGCAACGGACGGAAAGAGAAGACTCGACGACGTCATGCGGCTGCTTTACAACACAACATACAGGAAGGGAAAGGGATTCACGGAACAGGAATTCATTGATGCGTGCGGCAGAGTGCTCGGAGAAGACGCGTCAAGGCTCTGCAGGAGTCTGCTCAGGAGCAGGGGTGACTTGCCCTTCGGCAGGTACCTGGCACTTGCAGGTCTCGAAATGAAGCGTGAGAGTGAAAGGAAGGAGGGGTGTGCAGGCATGCTGATGTCCAGGAAAACAGCCGAAATCGTGGGCAGCGTGCTGGAAGGGATGCCGGCCGCGGAGGCTGGCATTTTTCCCGGTGATGAAGTCATAGCCCTGAACGGCATGCGTGCGTCTCCGGCAGATTTTGCGTCAAGGGTGAGGGAGCTCTCGCCCGGCGAGGACGTAACACTCACAGTCGCGAGACACGGCATGCTGAAGAACATTCAGTTCAGGCTCTGTGAAAGGCCGGGCAAACTCAAGTTTGTCCAGAAGGAGAAAGCGGATGCGAGGCAGAAGAGGACATACGAGAAATGGGCCTACGCGAAGTGGAAAGACGGAATAAGTTACGAAGGCGTGAAGGATTCGCGCGAATACACCAAGCGTTTCGACATAGTGTGAGTGCCTGAAGCGGGCAGATGTGCGCAGAGATCCCGTGCTGACGCA
>JAKABN010000238.1 GCA_021796895.1 Thermoplasmata archaeon
ACCGAAGAGATTGCAGCCAACAGCCATACTTTCAGAACGCTCGGACTCGGCTTTGCGAATCTTGGAACATCGGTTATGCTCCTCGGCCATGCCTACGACAGCGAAGAATCGAGGGCATTCGCCGCTGCCGTTTCTGCGATCATTACGGGCCACTGCTACAGGACATCGGCGGAGATAGCAGCAGTTACCGGCCCGTTCCCTGGCTACGGGGCTAACAGGGAGGCAATGCTCAGGGTTATGGGCATGCACCGTGATGCGCTTTTCCGCATCGATTCCACAAAGCTCCCGCCCTCACTGCTCAAGGCTGCGATGGACGACTGGAATGAATGCATCAAGCTGGGTGAGCTGTATGGATACAGGAACGCACAGGCCTCAAATGTCGCTCCGACCGGAACGATAGGCCTGCTCATGGATTGTGACACAACCGGAATAGAGCCTGATTTCTCCATCGTCAAGTGGAAGAAGCTGGCGGGCGGAGGCTATTTCAAGATTGTGAACAAGTCGGTGGAGATTGCACTCAAGAGACTCGGCTATCCTGCGGAGAAGCGCAGACGCATCGTCACAGCACTCACAGGCAACGGCACGCTCGACGGCGCCCCGTTCCTGAATCAGAAGGCACTGGCCGCAAAGGGGATGAGTGCCGGGGAAGTCAGGGAGGCCGCCGAGTATATCTCCAGAGTGCGTACGCTGGATGATTTTACGCCGCACATGTCGGAGAAAGAGCTTCTCACCATGGGCTTTGACAGGGAGCAAATACAGGCGGGGCGCGACTTCGTAAACGGAGTGCAGGCGATTGAGCTGGTGGACGAAATACTGCCGGAACATGTCCAGATATTCGATTGCGCCAACAGAAGCGGGCGCGGAAAACGGTTCATAGCACCAATGGGGCATGTCAAGATGATGGCAGCGGTGCAGCCGTTCATATCCGGCGCAATTTCAAAGACTGTGAACCTTCCGGCAGACGTCACATGGGAGGAAGTCCGGGAGGTATATGTGAGCGCATGGCGCATGGGTCTGAAGGCGCTGGCGGTCTACCGCGACGGTTCGAAGGCTTCGCAGCCCCTCAGTTCTGCAAAGCAGCTGGTCGAGGATGAACAGGAGTTAGGCAGAGGTCAGAAGAAGGAACTGCCGAAGAAGCGCGGCGGTTTCACGCTCGAGTCCACGATTGGCGGTCACAAGCTATTCCTGCGCACCGGGGAGTACGAAGACGGGAAACCGGGTGAGATATTCATAGACATGTACAAGGAAGGATCGTCCTACAGGAGCATACTGAACGGTTTCGCGATTGCTGTCTCGATAGGACTTCAGTACGGTGTGCCGCTGGAGAAGTACGTGAATGCATTCACATTCACACGCTTCGAACCGCAGGGTTTCACTGACCATCCCAATGTGAGGACGTGCACATCGCCTCTCGATTTCATCTTCCGCGTGCTGGGTATGGAATACCTCGGCAGGACGGACTTTGTGCAGGTTAAACCTTCACTCGACGAAAAGGAAACAGCCAGGGAGCCGAGACCTTCATTCATACATCCTTCGACAAAGTCGCTGGACGAATTCAACAGGGAGGAGCCGACAGCGGACATAATGGACAGAAGCCTGATGTTCGATTCCGATGCGCCGCTATGCTCTGTGTGCGGTCATGTGACTGTGAGGAACGGCAGCTGCTACAAATGCCTGAACTGCGGCAGCACTACGGGCTGTTCCTGAGCGACAGATTCATGCTGCCGCTCCGGAAACCCTCCATGTCCAGTGCCACATAGATGAAACCCAGTGATTTCAGTTTCGCCACAGTGCTTTCCCTCACACCGGCAAGCAAGAAGCGTTCTGTGTCTTCCGCATCTATCTCTATCCTTGCCAGCGTGCCGTGAACCCTCACCCTGACGTTTTTAATGCCAAAGCCGTGCAGATGTGCCTCGGCATCGGCCACAGCCCTGAGAGTTCTCTCATCGATCATCTGCCCGTACTGTATGCGCGAGGAGAGACACGCGTTTGAGGGTCTGTCATGGACGCTCAGCCCAAGTTCCCTGGCGGCAGCGCGGATAGTCTCCTTTTCCATGCCGCATTCGGCAAGCGGAAACCATATGCCCTCAGATCGCGCCGCTGCAATGCCCGGCCTGTATTCAGAAAAATCGGACTTGTTGACCCCAATAGCCACCGTCGAAATGCCGAGTTCCGCCGCCTTGCTGTGAAGAGCCAATGAGAGTCCGATTTTACAGCGGTAGCATCTCATCCCGTCATTCTTCAGGTAGAGCGGATCATCCATCTCATTCGTTTCGACGAATACATGCCTTATCCCAATTTCTTCTGCGACTGCGCGAGCACACTCCTTCTCCTCGCTGGACAGCGACGCGGATACTGCGGTGACTGCGACGGCGCCCTCGCGCAGCTGTTCATGCGCTATGTATGCCAGAAGTGCGCTGTCGACGCCGCCCGAGAGTCCAATGAGCATCGAGTGTTTGTCCCTCACCGACGTGCGCAGGACCTCAAGCAGTGCGGTAGTGCCCGGCGCGGATACGTCATCAGTCGTG
>JAKABN010000041.1 GCA_021796895.1 Thermoplasmata archaeon
CCCGCGGCACGTCCTTCCCTGAGCTGTCTGTGATCCGGAGGTGGACGAGCGGGACCGGATATCCTGTCTTGAGCCTGTACCCATTCCTTTCCTGCTCCGTCATCTGCAGGACAGCCTGGTTGAACGTTGCGAGCGTCAGGACAGGGGCCGTTTCAGAAAGACCGTATCCGGAAAACGTCTGTATGCCGAGCTGAGCCGCCTTCTCCGAAAGACCCTTGGGAAGGGCTGCACCGCCCACCACAACCCTGATGTTGAGTCCGGAAAGGTATTTCGGCGCGTCGGGATGACTGATCATCAGGTAAAGCACGGAAGGAACCATGGCCATCAGTGTCACCTTCTCATTCCTTATCGTTCTGAGAAGTTCCGGTATCTCGTACTTTCCGGGCATCACATGCTTCATCCCCTTCAGCAGATTTGAGAACGGCAGACCCCAGCTGTGGACATGAAACAGCGGAACCAGCGGCATCCACACATCCTGGTTCGTCATGCTGATCGGAGGATCGGAGAAACTGGATATGCCGCAGAGCGTGTGAAGAACAATCTGTCTGTGCGTGAATGTGACGCCCTTGGGCTTGCCCGTAGTTCCCGACGTGTAAAACACAGTGGCCGTTTCGTTCTCTCCGATGCGCGGAAACTCAAAATCATCAACTGTCGCGATGTCATTCAACGAAACTGAACCCGGAAGCGATGATTTTGCGTCCCTTTCGCTTACCACAATCCATCCTTTTATGAATTTGAACAGCTCGGCATGCTTTTCGGCAACAGGGAGGAAGTCATCCCGTATGATTGCATATTTGTCGCCGGCATGCTGCATCGTGTAGTACATCACTTCGGAGGGATAGCGGATGTTTACCGTATGCAGTACCGCCCCGAGGGCCGGGACAGCGAAATACGACTGCAGGTAAGGAATCGAGTCGTAGTCCAGCACGGCGACAACGTCCCCGCGGCTGACTCCCAGTTTGCTCAGGCCGCCCGCAAGTCGCCTGACATCCCCCATAAACCGGGAATATGTGAAATGATCCCGGTCCCTGAAAGTTACCAGCTGATCAGAGCTTCTCTCGACAGCCGACGCCAGCAATTCTCCGATTGTGAGCTGAAAATCATAAAACGACATGAATGAGCAAATAGTGAATCGTATCTTAAAATGTACCATGGTGTCCCGCCCGCCGTGAACGGTGGCGCGAAAACATGTTGAGGTCGGCTAAATTTTATAACATCACCCTTATTGCAGTCAGGCTGCTTTGAAGAGGGAATCCCTCTGCAGTGTTATTTGAAACGGAGACTGCGGATCAGTGCGAGTCAGCGTAATTGTTACGGTAAGAAACGAGGGGAGGAACATACATGACCTCCTCGAGAGCCTGGTCAGGCAGAATGTGGAGAAGGAAGTGATCGTCGTGGATGCGTTCAGCACGGACAACACCGCAGACATCGTCAGTTCGCACGCTGCGCGTCATCAGTTCATAAAGATGTTCCTGAAAAGTGGAAAAAGGGGTGAGGGAAGAAACTTTGGCATTGAGAAGGCAACAGGCGGTGTTGTCGCATTCATCGACGGAGACTGTGTTGCGTCGGACTGCTGGCTGGAGGAGATGCTGGCATCGCTTAAATCGGCTGACGCGGTTGCGGGCAGGACTGTTTATGTGGGGGAGGGACCCTACAGCGGGCTGGAGAGGATTGAACTCTACAGACAGGGAATGGATGTTACATTCCCGTCATGCAATCTTGCATTCAGGCGCAGCGTGCTTGAAGATCTGGGCGGTTTCGATTCCTGGTTCATCACTGCAGAAGATATAGATCTCAACATAAGAACAGTCGACAGGGGTTACACACTGGCATATAATGACAGGGCGGTTGTGCGACACAAGACTCGCGAATCGCTTTACGGCTTCTCCAGGCAGGCATTCTGGAACGGTGCCGGCAGAAAACAGCTCACTCTGAAGTACGGGAGCCTCTGGAAGAATTACAGGCCGCTGGAAATGTTCAGGCGGAAGGTAACCTACTACGGTTCCGTCAGAGTCGTGATGGCGCTTTTCGGATATGTTGCCTACAAGCTGTATGGTGAAAAACGCAGGGCTTGATTGTGAAATTGCCCTCCAATTAGGAACAATTATTAGGGTTCGCAACTTAAACATGGATGTTAAGCGTGATTTCAATAGTGATTCCGACCATAAACGAGGAAGAGTCGATAGGCCATGTCATAGACAGGATAGTTAGCACAATGGGGTCTAACGGCCTGGATTATGAAATTATCGTCGTGGATACAAATTCCAGGGACAGGACAGTGGAAATAGCGAGAAGCAGGGGATGCAGCGTCCTCGAGGAGAAGAGGCGCGGTTACGGCAGAGCGTACAAGACCGGTTTCTCCGCGTCCCGCGGGGATGTGATCATAGCGATCGACGCCGATGCCTCCTACCCGCCGGAGGCAATACCGCAGCTGCTTCGCCAGTTCAATGAAAGCGGTCTTGATTTTCTGACTGCCAACAGGTTTGATTCCATGGGAAGAGGGGCGATGAGCAGGACGCACAAATTCGGTAACTGGATACTCAACATCACTACCAGAATACTGTTCCGTGTAAAGATAACGGATTCGCAGAGCGGCATGTGGATTATGAAGAGGGGGGCATATGAGAGCCTGAATGTGACAAGCAACGGCTTTCCGTTTTCCGAGGAAATAAAAATCAAGGCGGCCCGCAGACTCAGATTCATGGAAGTGCCGATAGAGTTCATGGAAAGAAAGGGGGAAAAGAAGCTCAGCACATGGAGGGACGGATGGAACAATCTGAAATTCCTTCTCAAACTGAGGTTCTCGCGAAACTTCTGACCGTTTCTCTAATGCGAAAAACGATACAACATTACTAAAACAGCATTATTGCAGCGACAAGAATCGCTTAAATAGTTATTTAAATACCGGAGAATTCCATTACTTCAGGGGAAATACAATGCCGAAGATCAAAATCGAAAATGTCGTTGCATCCACTTCACTCGGTGAGGAGCTTGATTTACAGGCAATTGCGCTTGCGCTCGATGGCGCGGAGTACGAGCCGGAGCAGTTTCCCGGGCTCATCTACAGGCTGAAGGAACCGAAGACTGCTACGCTTCTTTTCAGGAGCGGCAAAGTAGTGTGCACGGGAGCGAAGAGTCTGGAAGAAGTGAAACTTGCGATCAGCAAGGTTTCGAAGCAGATAGGCAAAGCAGGCATTGTGATCAAGATTGAGCCTAAGATCGAAGTTCAGAATATCGTTGCATCATCCGATCTTGGCCAGGAAATTAATCTCAACGCCATAGCCATCAGCCTCGGACTCGAGAAGGTCGAGTACGAACCGGAGCAGTTTCCCGGGCTGGTTTACAGGCTAGACTTTCCAAAGGTGGTTGTGCTGCTCTTTGGAAGCGGAAAGCTCGTATGCACCGGCGCAAGGAAGCCGTCGGATGTGGGCGATGCCGTGCAGAAGATAATGGAAGAGCTGCAGGGCGCGGGCCTCCTTCACTGATTATGAAGTACCCCGTGTTCGATAATCACGTGCATCTTCAGCGCAGCGGTAGATTCGCGGATGCCGCAGACGAGTTCATGAGAAAGGGAGGGAGTGCAATGCTGCTCGTGAATCTTCCGCCTGAGGGTAATCCATGCTCGCCGGACTTCTTCGAAACCATGTATTCGGAAGCAGAAAAAATAAGGAATGAAATCGCGGAGAGGACAGGACTGACGGTGCTTCTTGCGGTAGGACCGTACCCTGTAACCCTTATTGAAATGGCGGAGAAGGAGGGACTTCCCGCGGCCGAGGAAAAGATGACCGCGGGCGTGGAGCTTGCCGCATCTCATGTGCTGGATGGAAAAGCGGATGCAATAGGTGAGGTTGGAAGGCCGCATTTCCCAGTGTCGCAGGATATCATGGAGGCAAGCAACAGGATTATGGCAGAGTGCATGAGGAGAGCAAGAGAGGTTTCATGCGCCGTTGTGCTCCACACTGAGGATCCGCATCCGTCCATGATGACCCGAATAGCAGAACTGGCGGACACTGCCGGAATGGACAGGGGGCGGGTCGTGAAGCATCACTGCACAGATCTCATCACGGCTGAAGAAAACAGCGGCATCTTTCCATCCGTCAAGGCGACCAGGGAACTCGTTCGGTCTTCAGCTGCGAAAGGCGCGAGATTCATGATGGAAACTGATTACATCGATGATCCGATAAGGCCGGGCGCAGTCCTCGGAATCGGTACCGTGCCGAAAAGAACAAAGGAGCTCATCGAAAGCGGCCTGTTCGACGAAGACATTGCATGGAAGATACATGATGATAATCCGTCATCTGTGTACGGAGCGGATCGCCTGACGGCACGCAGAAGCGGTAATTGAGTTCATCTTATCGAGAAGGAGGAAAATTCACCCGTGCACTCCGAACCGACGGATTCAGAGGAGGAGACGTTTGCGAGCGGTATGTGACGGGTGCACAGTTCCATGACTTTGCGGATAGCCTCCTCCGATCCCTCGAAAACAGCCTCCACCGTGCCCTCTTCCATATTTCTCACCCAGCCTGTTATGCCATTCTCCAGGGCGAATTTCTGAGTGTGAAATCTGAAACTGACACCCTGAACCTGTCCGCTGAAAGTGACGTTCATTCTTATGCATGGCATTACGCAGCACATCTGTGTCTGTTGAATCCGGTCCGCGGCCTTTCCGCCGTACCATTCCTTGCACATGCGCGAAAACACGCACTACTGCACGGATTGCGGAATGCCGCGAACAGGGCTGCCCGTAACCATGTCCGATCGTTTATTTGAAAACAATGTGCGCACGGATGTCATCATTAATAAATCGGTGCAGCATGAGTAGCGGAGAGACGGTGCCGTGCGATGCCGAGAATTGCGCTTAAATTTGCGTATGACGGAACGGATTTCTTCGGATACCAGCGTCAGCCCGGTGCAAGGACAGTAGAAGGGGACATCATAAACACGCTTGTCAGAATCAGGGCAATTGCAGGAGCCGCGGAAGCAAACTTCATCAGCGCCAGCAGAACGGACAGAGGCGTCCACGCAATCTCAAACGCCATCGCGTTCGATACTTCATTCGATTCAGACAGACTGGTTGCTGCACTCAATGCCAGATGCGGAAACATACTCTTCCATTCCTACCTCGCTGTCCCGGCGTCATTCAATCCGAGAAGGGCGGTGATGAGACATTACCGCTATCTGCTGTTTGGATGCGTGGATGCTGCAAAACTGCGCGAAGCGCTCGCACTTTTTTCGGGGCAAAGGGATTTCATAAATTTCTCGAAAAGCGGAGCCGCGGGGCGGTTCAGAAGCATAGAGAGGATAGATGTCACTGAACGGGGGAGATGGATCGAGATAGATTTCTACGGCAGGAGTTTCCTGCATAACATGATCAGACGGATTGTGAGCGCAGCGACAATGGTGTCAACTGGAAAGGCGAATATGCATGACGTGAGTCTTGCGCTTGAAGGGAATGAAAGAATGAGTTTCGGTCTCGCAAGGCCTGAATTCCTCATACTTATGGATGTCGACTACGGCATGAAATTCGTGCGTGTCCCGTATTCGCCGGAAACTGCAGGCAGGTGGGACGACATGCTTGCGCATCTTGAAACGCTGGAATATCTGCATCGCATGATGCCGAAATGAGGTCCCGATGAGAGGAGTTGCACTCACCGGAACGCCGGGCACGGGAAAGAGTGCGGTATCACGCATTTTGAAAAAGCGTGGATACAGCGTAACGGAAGTGATGGAGCTGGTGCGCAAAACAGGCACGAGTTGCACTTACTCCGCCCGTGAAGACTGTTTTATTGTGGATACAGCAGAGCTGACGGCACGCTGTGCTCCGCTGTGGAGTGAAAGAGGTGAAGTGATGATTGTCGAGGGACATCTTGCGCATTATGCTTCCTGTTCTTCTGCCATAGTCCTCAGATGTCATCCGTCAAGACTCTTTGCAAGACTGGAGAAGAGAGGGTGGGAGAAGGAGAAGATCATGGACAATGTGCGCTCGGAGGTCCTTGACGTCATACTGATAGAGGCAATGGAAAGAATAAAATCCATTCAGGAAATAGATACGAGCGATATGACGCCCGCAGACACGGCTGGCGCAGTCGAAAGAGCTATCAGAGGGAAGAAGAACGCGCCGGTGAAATCAAGATGGAGAGGTGAAATAGAAAAATGGTTTTAGACAGGGCGAGGGAGGCGGCGGAAAAGATTTTTGATCCGGTCGCCCGCAGGATGGCAAAGATCAATCCGAACACTGTCAGCTGGATCGCCTTCGTGCTTGCGGTGTTTGGCGCCGTTCTCCTTGCCGGATCGTCAACAGGTACGCGCGACCTGCTGATAGGCGCCTTCGCATTCATACTCATGAGCGGCATATTTGACGCGCTGGACGGAGCTGTTGCGCGCGTATCCGGAAAGAGCAGCCAGAAGGGAGATTTCCTGGATCACGTTCTGGACAGATATGCCGACATTGCGCTGATACTCGGCTTCACCTTCAGCTTCTATTCGGCCGGAATAGCGCTGGGCATGTTTGCCTTGATCGGCGTCTTCATGACCAGCTATCTGGGCACACAGGCACAGGCAGTGGGCCTGAAGAGAAACTACGGCGGTATCCTCGGAAGGGCGGACAGACTTGTGTACATGCTCGTTGCTGTCGTGGTTGAGTACCTCTACGGCACAACACACTACGGACCGCACGGCGCGACTTTTCTCTTCCTCACGCCGTTTGAGTGGCTCCTTCTCTTTTTCGGCATAGCAGGCAATCTCACTGCCGTCTGGAGGGCGGTCGCTTCCTGGCGGGAGATTTAGCTGGCCTTCCCTTGGTTATGTAATACGTCAGCGGATGCTTCATCCACTCCTTGTCGCACAGGCCGTCCGGATTGTAGCATATGCCGTACGACTTCATAGTGCTGCATTCCGGGACAGAGTATTCTGTAGAGGATATTCTTCCAGTTATGTGTTCAATCTGGTATCTGGTCTTGTCGGCACGGAAATCCGGCACCGAACTGAACAGGTCGAATATCTGCTCTGCGCTCATGCCGATCGCATGCAGAAACGTAACAATGGCGAATCTGCCCATCTGTGGCACATTCTGAGAGGTCTGTATCTGGTGAAGTATCTCCTTCATGCACGGAGGATATCTCGCCTCGCTTATGTCGCCGAGATTGTTTTTCTGAAACTCGGCTTTCTTTTCATTCAGCGCCGTCACTACTTCGTGTATTTCGGCGGAGAGTGCGCTGCGAATCTCGTCTGTGTACGGCGGCAGCCTCTCAGACAGATGGTCTGTAATGGCCTGTTCGACGAGCCTGATGAGACGGTGCTCGTCAACGGCCACTCTTCCCCTCTTAATCCTCTGATAGAGAAGTTTCCACTCTGGAGAGCGCATCTTCGACGAATATTTCAGAAAAGCCGTAAAGTGTATTGAGTACATGCCGCTGCCGTCATGCTCTTCGATCGGATCAATGCCGAATTCTGCAGCCATGGGCATCAGAAGTGCATGATTCCGCGCGAGGAGTGCTCCGGCCGCCTTACCCTCTGTCACCGCTACCCTGTTTACGAGAAATCTGTCCCCGATAACTGAACATATCATTCTCGAAACGGCAAACGAGAGTATTTCCCGCCTGCACTCTTCATCCGCCGTGAAACTCCGCCCGCCCGCAGCCATGTCGGTGAGTGCTGAAAGAGTTCTTTCCTTCCCTCTCACCCTGACCATCTCGTAAAGAGGGCTCCTGAGCACAACGGCCAGGTCATACATCTCCGGATGCGCGGCAATGTGTTCCCTCACTGCTTTCGTGTATGGGAACATGGCCATGTTTCTCATATTACTGATAGAGGAAAGCATGCTGTCCGGTGCGAGTAGGGAATGTGTGTTTAAAACAATGTTGGGGAGAGGCCCGAAATCATCTTTTCAGAAAAGAACGATGCCTGATGCAGGCATTACAGCAGGTTCAGAGCAGCGTTGTCTCGATGGACTCGACACTCTGTATGCCGTTTATGCCGCCGAGCGCCTTCTCCACATTATCAGATGTGCCTTCTCTGTCTTCCGCGACAATCATGACCTCGAATGATCTGAGGCCGAACGCAATAGGCACTATTCTCCTGTCCCTGAGTTCGGAACCGCTGGGCAGCTTTGATGCTATTATCCTGTCCAGTCCGTCAAAGTCGAAATCCGTCGATTCCGGCATGAGCCGGTATGTCATGGCCACTTTTCCCATATGCAGACCTCACGATTCACGGACCTGAGAAGCCGCATGAACTGCAAGTATAGCGTATTCCCTGATCCCTGCACTGGGCGCATCTGCCGATCCTTTTCTCACCGCAGCCGGGGCACATAAACGAAACTACACCCGTGTCCACAAGCCTGATTCCGCATGAACTGCAATTCAAATCATTAGATGTCATTGGCATGCTTCTGAAAGTGTACTAATATTTAAGCTATTTACGACACTGTCAATTTTTCATCTACGTGATGATGAATCCACGTTCTGCCCCTCCTGTCTGCAGAGGTGCTGTTCGATTTGAACGATGCCTTCGCGTGTACCGAACGACGTCTTTCAGCAGCTCCTTCTTATCTCCCGAAATGACATTTTCACCTAATCGTGAACGTTTCCGGCGAACAGTTCGGAGAACGCCGGTAGTTCATCTGTCCGCCGGACGGGCCATGGGGCCACGCGGCGCACTCATGCAGTCCTCATGCAGCCGCAGTTTCAGACAGACTCCAGAGGATGATGCGGTTCCGGTGGGACCTCAACCGCAATCGTGTCACCCGGTTGGACAATACCGCTCTCAACGACTACACCCATCACTCCCGCTTTGCGAATGAGTTTGCCCTCTCTGTCCCTGCCAGTGACTGCAACCATGAGACCTGAGCGGAAGTCGTCAAGCTTATAGCATGGATTGCGCAAGACGGTCAGTTCCACAACAGCCGACGCGCCGATGAACAGTCTTGTTCCCGCTGGCAGGGAAAGCAGCCTGATGCCGGAAGTCGTTATGTTTTCACCCATGTCTCCAGGTGAAATGCTGTAGCCCATTCCACTCAGCTCCTCAAACAGCTCGGCATGAACAAGGTGAACCTGCCTGAGGTTTGGCTGACTCGGATCCTTCGCGACTCTTGAGAGATGCTGAACATTCCTGCCCATGTGGGCGTCTCCCTCAACGCCAAATCCCTTCAGCAGAGAGATGCTCTTCTCCGCTGTCTTTGAAAATGTGTGCGTTGGACTCATGCTCACTGACAGAACTCTGCCGTCGGAACGGACTTCCTGCAATGAGGAGCCATGGGAGTGCGTCATCAGAATGGCATAAACCTCAAAGCGCGGATAAGTTTTTCATTGCCGGCGTACCTTGCGTGACTGGTAGCTGACCGGGCGGCAAAAGATGCACGGTGCGCTGCTCTTCGGACAGGCGGATGTGCTGCTGTTGTCGACTCAAAATAATTAATTTGTCTTGAACGGGACAGACAGATTTTAGGGAGAAGAAAAATGGTCGTTGCCGAAAGTAAAGAGCGGATGAGATGACAGAAAAAATGATCTTCAGTGCGGAGCAGGCAGGTAAGAGCGAAATTGCAACGTTGCTGAGGCACAGGGAGCTAATGTTCAGAGACATGAGTACTGAGAGTTACACTGAGGAACAGATTCGAACGGCGATGAACAGGTTCGAGCCGTGGCTGCTTAGCAAGCTCAGCGACGGGACGATCGCAGCGTTCATCGCATATGCAGACAACGGAGCAGTCGCAGGGAGCGGATGTGTGTGGTTTCGGGACACGCAGCCGACGCCAAAGGTGCCAGTGTACACGATTCCCTATATCATGTCGATGTACACCGAGAGGCAGTATCGCCGAATGGGCGTTGCGACGGCCGTACTGAACCGCGCAATAGAGCTCAGCATTGCAAATGGGCACAAACGCATTCTCCTGCATGCTTCGAAATACGGACGGCCTGTCTATCTGAAGGCGGGATTTGAAGACTCGAGCGAAATGAGAATGGATATCGGTTAGTGACAGCGGAAAATGGGAGTTTGACGTCCATCCAGGATAGGGCGAGTCCGGTATCCGGGCGCACCCCGGCTGCGCAGACGCATCACGCAACGAATGACAGGGAATGCGCACGCGCTTCTTTCAGCACAAGCTCAGAGTGCGCAATGTGCTTATAAGCGAAAATGAATATCAGGCTGTCAAGGACATGGCCGACGCACAGAAAACAGGTTTCAAAGAGCAGATTCTGAATAATTTTTCCGCTTTGATAACCGCTGCTTTTGGCCTCGTGGCCGCACTGGCGTGGAACGGTTTCATAGTGGCACTGTTCAAGCAGATATTCGGCAGTGCGGGAGCACTGCTGCCCATGCTCATATACGCCGTGGTTGTAACTGTTATTGCCGTGATTGCAACAATCGGCGTGGCTTTTGCAACAGAGAGGGTCAAAGGCAAGAAGAAATGACGGAATCACCGACGGGTTTTTGCAAACGGCCTGGATTCCAATCAACAGGCGCTGTTTTCCTCTGTTTCAGGAGATTTGTGAAATGTGCTAAACGAGTCGGATGGCGATCTCTTCCCGCAAAGTGTTAATAATGACTGCTCACTTTGCCGACCTGAGGGGCCGTAGCTCAGCTAGGTAGGATTAAACTCCCTGGAGAGAGCAACTGGCTTTTAACCAGAAGGTCCGGGGTCCGAATGCATTGCCGGAATTCCCCGCGGCCCCGAACCGGCCCGGGACAGTGACCCCATCGAATATTATTAAATCGGAATGTCGCATAGGGTGGCATAAAAGGTGTCTGCAATATGACTCAAGAAAGCAGAGTTGTGCTGATAAACGGGGAGTACGTAGACTGGAACAACGCGAAACTGCACGTTACCACCCATGCGCTTCTCTACGGCACTGCCGTGTTCGAGGGCATTCGCGCGTATGCGTCGGCGGAGGGCGGGCAGCTCTATGTGTTCAGGTTAAAGGAGCATGTAACGCGGCTGCTGAACAATACGAGAGTACTCAAGTTGAAGCAACCGCTCACGGTAGATGCCTTTTCGGAGAAGATTGTCGAACTGCTCGAGAAGAACAACTTCCATACAGATGTTTACATCAGACCGGTCGTTTATTTCGGCGAGGGGGCAATTGGACTGAAACCGCTTAAACAGAGTACGGACTACTTTGTCTTTGCCGTGGAACTGGGCAACTACTTCGGCGAGGACAAGGCACTCAAAGTCGGCATAAGCTCATGGGTCAGGCCGAGCAACAACTCGTTGCCGCCCAGCGCCAAGGTGAACGGGTCATATGTCAACAGCATGCTGGCATCCATGGACGCCAGGGATGCAGGATATGACGAGGCCATATTGCTGACGCAGAACGGCTATGTCTCCGAGGGACCCGGTGAGAATCTGTTTATCGTCAAAAAGGGGAAGCTGATAACACCACCGGTCTCCGCAGACATACTCGAGGGAATAACAAGGGATGCGGTCATATCGATGGCCACAGAGATCGGGATAGATGTCGTGGAAAGAGACGTGGCCAGGACGGAACTCTACACATGTGATGAACTGTTCCTCTGCGGCACCGCGGCTCAGATAAGCCCGGTAGGCAGTGTCGACGGAAGAATTATCGGTGACGGCAAAGCGGGAAAGATAACATCAAAGCTGGCCGCAACATTCAACGAAGCAGTCAGGGGAAAAGACGACAACAGAAGGGGATGGCTGACACCGGTATACCGCTGAATTGGCTCCCTGCCAGGCTGACAGACAACTGGCTGACTTCGCGCGTGTTGCAGTCGGACTTCCATGTTCAGATTTGCCAGAAACGGACCTCCCGTGCATAACGATAAATAGCACCCGCATCATATTGTTGTCTGCTGATATTGATATAATCGTCAGACAGATAATGTAGCTGTGAGGTGTTAAGAAATGGTTGAGTCGCAAAGGGTCACAATCAGGCTTGATCATGACAGCCTGGGAGCGCTGGAGACGCTGGTCTCCAGCGGCAAATACTCCAACATTTCGGAAGTCATGAGAGCGGCGATAGAGCAGTTCATAGACAGAAACTTTTCACCCAGACATATCGAAAAGATAACTGTCGAGCTTCCAAAGGGCAACGCGGTTGAGCTGCAGAGGCTGGTAAAAAAGGGAGACTCCGTTTCAGTCGACGACGCGATTAGAAATGCAGTAAGGGAGTACCTCAGACGGAGAATGTCTCCGAGAATTTCGGAGAAAAAGTGAATCATTCCCCTGATGACAGCAGATTTTTCAGACAACGGCTCATTTTACAGCGGTCGTCCCAGAGTAACTGTGGTCGGTTGCGGCGGTGCGGGTAACAACACCATAAACAGCATTCATCTGAACGTGACTGGTATCGCGCGAACCATTGCACTTAACACCGACGCGGCGCATCTGCTCAGGGTCAGGGCAGACAGGAAACTGCTCATCGGAAGGGGGATGACCGGAGGAAGAGGTGCGGGTGGCAACGTTCAGCTCGCGCTGCGTGCCGCCGAGGAAGCCAGAGATTCCATAAGGAAGGAAATCGAAGGTTCGGACATGGTCTTCATACTTGCAGGCATGGGAGGAGGCACCGGGACAGGATCGTCGATAGTCGTTGCATCTGCGGCCAGAGAGGCTGGCGCACTGCCGGTATCGATTGTTTCCATGCCTTTCGCATTCGAGAAGGGCAGGAAGGAGAGGGCAGGCGATTACCTCAGGGAGCTTGTCAATCTTTCCGAAAGCACAGTGATGCTGGAAAACGACAGACTCGCGGCTGCTTTCCCAGACCAGAACATGCACAATGCATTCACTGTGATGGACACGCTGATATCAGACCTTGTTTCGAACGTCACCAGTGCGCTGGTGAGGCCGTCTCTGCTGAACATAAATTATTCGGACATGCGGTCGGTGATGAGGAGCGGCAAGATGGCAACCATGATATTCAGCGAAAACGAGGATGTTCCGTCGCTTGTGAGGGATGCGGTGAGACTCCCGATGCTCCAGCAATCAATCTGCGACGCTAAAGGAGCGATAATACACGTCTCCGGCGGAAAGTCGCTCACGCTTGAGAAGATGCACAGGATACTGGAACAGGCGCACAGTTCACTTGGCAGATGCGCCAACATTATACTCGGTGCGCGTGAAGATGACAGGGAAAGCGCCGTGCTGAGCATGACGGCGATTGTAACAGGTGTTGGCACCGACGCGTTCTGACGCGCTGCTCAGGAGCGCTGTTTTCCTTTTTCCATTGATTTCAACGTGCGTGACAGCACACCCATGAGAATGAAAAATTCCCATTTGGAGAGCGATGATCTGCCGATGATTCTCCTGAACATCAGCATCGCCTTCTGTCTTTTGTGCTCTGGATAATCCGATGATTCAAGCAGCCTGCCGAAGTATTCGTTGACCCTTTCCTTGTCTTCCCTCAAGGCACCCTTCACCGTTACAGGTTCATATACAGTCTGGAACAGTTCGTAAAGGAGGACAGTCAAAGCGTGTGATAGATTCATCACCGGGTAACGTTCGGATGTGGGTATGCTGACAACCATATCACACATTTGAAGTTCATCGTTGGAAAGACCGAGGCCCTCCGGTCCGAAGAGCAGTGCATACTTCCTCTTAGACTTCGCCACACGACGGGCAAACTCACCGGGTGTGTCGCAGACTCTGAGGAACCTGCCTTCCCCGGTATTACGGATGCCGGTTGTACCTACGGTTACATCGCAGCTCTGCAGAGCATCGGAGAGGTTTTCCACAATT
>JAKABN010000042.1 GCA_021796895.1 Thermoplasmata archaeon
GAACCAGGGTTTTTCCTGCCACAATGAGAAATCATGTTGGCGCCAGATACTGGCCCCTAATCGACGACTCATACCGTTTTTCTTCAAATGCAGAATGCAGTGTGATCTATTACAGCAATATTGCCGGGATCTATTTTTTCAGTGACGAGATAAAGACTCCATGTGCCCTCAAGGGGACAGATTCTCCCAGGCCGGTCTGCTACTGCATGGGAATTACAGAGGAGGACATCAGGATGTAGATATTGGGCAAAGCATGCTGTGATTCACTCGAGGACATAGGAGCATATACAAGAGCAGGAACAGGCAAAAGGTATTTCGTGTCAAATCCAAGCGTCAAATGCTGCAGGGAATATCTTCCCATGATCGTTGAAAAATTTCTGAAACAGGTTGAGGAACCTCGCGTCAGAAATCGGCTTGCAGGCGTGGCTGACAGACTGGTTCGTGAACCGGTAGATTTTGTGGAGGTCGTGCTCGAAGTCCGCGGCATGACTTGCGAAAGTTGTGTTGTTTCGGTAAAAGCTGCACCGGAGCGCATTGGAACCGTGGCAACCTCTGTATCACTTCAGGAGAGAAGGGCAACTGCAAAGATTCCGTCCGGTGTCGGGCCTGAAGAGGCGGATAGAGCGGTATCAGAAACTGGTTTTGAAGCTGTAGTCGTAGAAGTCAACTGAAATCGCGCAGCTTACGACCAATTTAAGTCAGCGCCCTGGCCGGGATTTGAACCCGAGTCCCAAGCTATCTGCCAGAAGCCGACAGGCTTGGATGATAGGCCACTACACTACCAGGGCTTCTATGGGCCAAAACGATTGTGCATATTTAACTTGCGTAGAGTAGGCAGGATGTTCACCCGCCGGTCAATATCCTGATTATGGCATCAGCGGGTCTTCCCTCCGTCTGCATGAGTGCCTGTCTCGCCTGCTCGGCGGAGCAACTGGTCTGACTCATCACGAGATCGATGTCTTCCTGCTGTATGACCGGACCGGACGGAGCACTTTCCGTGGTGACTGCTCCGCCCACCACCGGTTCTCCCGTAATCTGGTATATCTGCTGTCCGGACACCTTAACCATAACAACTGAGGGTTTTGAAAATCTGTATTCTTTCGACTTGGTTCTGATAATCACCTCTATGACATCATCAATCTCTTCAGTCTGCATACCCATTTTTTTCATTGCCATTTTCATCTGACGCGGGTCAATTTTTCCTAATCCGGGTATCATGATATCACAGCCAGTCCTGTGTACGCTGTGGTAAACCCAACACGCATATATATTTGAGGCAGCAAGATGGAGCTAAATGTGCGGACCGGGCATCATCGCTGCAGTTTTAAGCCCGGTTGCCTTCCGTCGTGAGCATGAACTGTCGCGTTGCAAAAATCGACATACTCTCGGAGAGCGACTGATGTGACATCTGCCAGCAGAGACATTAGATGCATAGTAACAGATATTGACGGAACGCTTACTTCATACGACAGACGCATCAGTACGGCGGCAATAACTGCATTGAGGACAGTACAGGATTCCGGTATTGACATTATCATGGCTACAGGAAACGTGCTGCCTATTGCCTACGGACTGTTCAAGATGGTCGGACTGACCGGGACAATTGTTGCCGAAAACGGAGGCGTGTTGTATCATGATCAGATTGTCGAGTATCTCAACAGCCCTGAAATGCCCTCCATGGCGTTTGAATTGCTGAAGGAAAGAATGGAAGTCCGCAGGCTCTTCACAGACCGATGGAGAGAAACAGAGATAGCTCTGGAGCCTTCGGTAGATCCTCAGGAGATCAGAAGATTACTCAGCCACCACGAGGTCAACATCGAGTCAAGCGGCTTTGCGATTCACATTCAGAGCAGAAATTACACAAAATTCCGTGCAGTTTCCAGGGCATGCGCATCCATGAACATTTCTCTTGAGCACGTGGCTGCCTTCGGAGACGGTGAGAATGACATAGAGATGCTCAAGAACTGCGGCACAGGCATCGCTGTTGCCAATGCACCTGAGCACGTGAAAAAAGTGGCATCGCACGTTACGACTGCGAGTCATGGCGACGGATTCGTTGAAGGTCTGCGTTGGCTCGGCATTTTACTCTAAAGTCGTTTGCGGCTACACCACTCTCACGCCACCTTGCCTCTGTAGCAGCCGATGCACACTGTCATTTCGGAGGCAAAATGCTTCTCGCACGTCGCCATACCGCAAATGGAGCAGGCTCTTCTGCCAATGCCGCCGCATATGTGGCACAGTCCTGAGACGCTCATAAACTGGAAAGCAACGACAAGCTATTTCAGCAGTTCGTTTCAGAGCAATTTCTTTGCCGTTTCTTCATCCATCGATATGGACTTCAGCGCATATTTCAACGCCTTCTTCTGTATCATTTCGCGTGTCTTGTCATCCAGAAATCTCTCCATGAATACGGGCGCGTTTCGCGCATATCCCGCGGCAAATTCTGAATAAAACTGTGCCGATGACTCAGGCTCAAGTTCGGCCGCTTTGTTGTAAGCCGCCTCTGCTTCGTTAAAACGCCCGTTTTCGGCGCAGAAGAAACCAAGAGAACTCTGATAATAAGCGTTTACAGGGTCGCATTCTATGGCCTTCTTGTAAAGCGCAAGTATTTCTTCTATTGCCACCTGCGAAAGTGCAAGAGATGCCTCAGCCCGCCAGAAGTATGCTTCGGCATTTTTCGGATCGCTCTTAAGCACCTTTGCAAATTTCTTGACTGCGTCCTCGGGTCTCCCCTCGTTCAGCAGCTGTATTCCATCCTCAAGCTCTTTCCTGATGTCTTCACCTGGCATTTTCATCACTGTGTATCTCTCGCGCGAATCGGCACAGTTCACATGTGCCTGCTGCCGATAAACCAGCTTTCCTCTTAAAACTTGTCAGAAAACATACCCCGGTTCACCGTCCGATGACGTAATCCGGCTTTTTGGCTCAACCCAGTCTTCTGTAACAGACGTCCGGAAAGCAGGCAATGGAATGTGTTATGAGTGCGATAAGTGTTATGACCATGCCTGAGAAGTTCATGGCCGGAAAGAAACAGACTGTTCAACTGGGAGCGGACGAAGCTGGAAGGGGGCCTGTCCTCGGACCCATGGTTCTCTGCGCGCTGGAAGGCGAGCCTCGAGAACTGTCGACGCTTGGTGTAAAGGATTCAAAGAGACTCTCTAGCGCAAGGCGGAATGAGCTCTTCGAACAGCTGGGAACTGTTTCAAGGTGGGAGCTTCATGTTGTCTGGCCCCCTGAAATTGATGATGCTGTATGTAACTCATCGTTGAACGCTCTCGAGCTTGAGCATTTCGGCCAGCTGCTCAGCATGTTTGAAAACGATTTTGCATATGTCGATGCGCCGGACGTCGATGAGAGCCGTTTTTCGCGTGAAGCATCAAAACTCTGCGGCAAATCCGTGATTGCCGAGCACGGGGCAGACGATCGATACCCCTCTGTTTCTGCCGCATCCATTGTAGCAAAGGTGACAAGAGATCGGATAGTATCAAAGCTGAAGTCCGAGCTTGGTTCGGATTTCGGCAGCGGCTATCCATCAGACCGGAAGACAGTTGACTTCATCGAAGATTTCGTCAGCAGACACGGCACTCTTCCACCTCACTGCAGGCAAACGTGGGAGACTTCGAGACGAATACTGGCAAACAGTAAGATTAAAAGCCTCGAATATTTCAGGTGAAACGATGATAGAGGACCTGATTAATGGAGCCATCGGCAAGTTCAACGCTAGGGTGGAGAAGGATGCTGTTCTACAGAACGAACTTGAGGGCATGACAAGGACTGTGCAGGTCGAGCTGAAGGATGGCAAGAGCTTCTGCTTCAGTCTTCAGAACAACAGGATGGGTGATCTTCACGAAGGGAGGCTTGAAAACCCGGATATCAAGATTGTATCTGATGAAGCCACCCTGTCCGGCCTCCTCACAGGGACTGTCAGGCCGATGAAGGCATGGGCCTTGAAGAAAGTCCAGTTCAAGGCGTCACTTGAGGATCTTATGAGGATTCGCAAATTCTTCTGAAATGATGCTGTTTTTGATTTTCATGGCTTTATGCATCATTGTCGGATCCTGGCCACAAATAAATATTCAGAAATCAATTTCCTCCGTGTGATGATGCAAGCCTTCCCGGTTGTGTATTTTTCCGGACATCCGGCTTGACCGAGTAGCAGAATGTGATGAAAGCTTTATTATGGTGGCACCAATCAGTATAACACAAAAGGAAGCGGGGTGGGGTAGCCAGGACATCCCGTCGGGCTCATAATACTCATGGGAAACCCGAAGAACGATCGTTCAAATCGATCCCCCGCTACTGAAAATCTCGCGCCGCAGTTCTCACCGGAAACTGTTTTATAAGCTGTACTGTTTGTGGCGGCTTGAATGGAGAAGGTCAATCTCTGCACTAAGTGCATCAACTGGGACCATCGTCCTGAAGGCAACCCTGGAGAACGAATGGGTTACTGCCTTTCACGTAAGAGGATGGTTGGTCCACATTATGAATGTGAATTCTATCAGCTTAAGACGCCTGAGAGAATGGCCGTCATGAACAGAAAACTGTACGGGTCCACCGATGATTACGGCGCGGAAGACATGGAATTCTGAGAACTTTGCGCTATCCGGAAGCGTGATTATATTTTATCTGAGAAGGCATTCTCCTGCTGACAGTATGTAATCCCGGCTTGTGATGTAAAGCGCATGATTCGCCGGAGCATCCTGACGCAGAAGGTGGGCACATTTGAGGAAAATCTTCAGGAACGCATTGATTGTCTGCCTTATCGCCGGACTCGTCGCGATCAACATATACACAGGTCTGTCTGCCAACACGAAATCGTCAAATTCCTATCCCGGTTATCCATCAATCATGTTTGCATACAATGCCGGAAACATAACTGTCCTCATTCGCGGGGCTCTCGGCCCGTATTTCTACAATAATATCACCGTAACGGGTTATTACAACTACTCGGCAGGCCCTTTCCTGAAACTCGTTAAGTATGCAGACAATACATACTACCTCGGGTTCAAGGTGCACGCATTATATATGTCCATAAGCGCGACTGCAATAGACAGCTCGCAGAGCACCGAATATTATTACAATGCGACATTGACGGTCAATCCATCTGCCACTGGAAGCACTGAGACGCAGATTGTGGGCAGCAATGCGGTCCACATCCTTGTCATCGGCAATATGCCGTACGTAGGAGCAATGGAGGGTGTAAGAATTGGCTAAACTATCTCTTTCCGGAGTGATATGGTCGGTGGTCATAACGATTCTAGTGGCATTCGAAATATTGCAGTTCTCCGGCATCATAAGATTATCCTCAATTGCGGCAAATTTCTACATATTTATGTTCTCCCTCGTAACGATATCCATACTGGCAGTGATAGGCGCAATATTTCTGGGAATCACTATAGCTCACAGACTCCTGGAGTCGAAAGGATTCACTCCTTTCGAGATTGAAATGCTTTCCATGAAGGAACAGATTTCAGAAATTAAGAATGCCATCGATGAACTTAACAGGAAGTAGATCCCGCGGGCTTCAGGCAAGACGTTCCGGGCAGACGCTCCTTCTAGAGCAGCTCGCGCATTTTCCCGGCCGGTTGTGATTTCTGTGCGCCTGTCCTGAACTTTCTGCCTGCCTCATTTCGGACACCTTTGTACTCAGCAGTTTTTCCATCTCATCGTCATAATCTACCGCAAATCTTTTTGTGCCGTAGTATATGAGGCCGAAATCGGGCCTTTTACCGTAATTATCCGCTACGAGGCTGCAGTACGCCGAAATTTGTATCACGTGGGAGAAAAGGGGTCCAGAAGGCATCCTTCCGGACTTGAATTCCACGGGCATAAGCGCCCCGTCCTTCTCGACAATGAAATCCGGACGGCCGGAGATTCTTCCGTTCTTTGAAATCAGCACAGGATGGCTGTCATCGCCTATGTAGACAATCTTTCCGCTGATGTTCATGCTTCTTTCAAGTCTGGCTGCCTTTTCTTCTGCCCTCAGATCAAGGTAGAGAAAGCTGCTGGCGCCGACCAGCCATATGAGCGATGCAGTTTCGAGTATTTCCGCAAGGAATGTGTTGACCTGAAGTATCGTCACAGACATGATGGAAAGTATCATGGAGAACGTGGCCAGAAAGAGTATTAGCCTCTCAATAAGCCGTTTTTTGCTGTAAAACTCCGTCCTGCTCAGGTAGAGCATGGAAAGTGAAAGCAGCAGCCATACCACCGCGACAAGCAGCAGCATCCTGGAAATCATCAGCTTCTGGTCGAACCTGATGAATGACATGCCAATTGCTGCGAGTGTGGTCGCTATGACCGCGTAATACATGATCATCCTGCTGTAGATGACGCTTTCAGCCTGCTTCCCGGACAGGCTCGTCAGATCAGAGCTGAGTTTCTCATGTGCCAGCGTGCCAGCGTTCGTCGTTTCGCCATTGGCGGCATCATCGCTCCTGCTTAGCCACCAGCTCAAGGGGCAGTAACTGAATTTTTCCATTTCACCTGCGGAGAATGGTCTGTCGCCCATTGAAGACTCATTGCTTAAGGGATGGATAAAAACGATTGCATGCGCTTTTCAATTTGCGGACTTTCTCTTTGCTTCGAGCGCCTTCTTGAGCTCAACAAGTATCCTCTCATCTCCGATGAGTATGGAATCCTCGCTTTTCATGTCGTCTATGTATCCAAACCAGTAGAGGACCAGTCCCTTGCCGAAAAGTGTCACATACTGGTGAAACTGTCTCCTGTTGTTCTTTCTCAATTCTATGTCGTCACCAAATGAAGCCTTGGAATCTATCCATTTAATCTCGTACCCGTTGTAATCCAGCGGTTCGTCGAGCAGGAAATCTGGCGTTTTGGGGAACTTTCCACGCAGATCTGCCTCTGTTCTGTACTTGATACCTTGCTCGTCGAGCCATATGGCAAGTTTTTCTTCGCCCTTTACTCCACGCTGTTTCTGAACCTCTGCACCTTCCGGGGAATAAAGTATGTCTGATTTCCGTATGGCCATCATCTCCGCCCGAAGCCTCTTGTCGCCGACTGTCTCCGGTTCCCGAACCATCTTCCAGAAGCGCTTTCTGCCTACATTGTCCTGTGACAGCAGTATGAGCCCGAGGAGTATTGGAGGAAAGTCCAGTCTCCTCGCGATTTTAACCATTGGCTCTCCGTTCTTCCATCTTCTCAAAAGTGAAGGTGCCATTTCCACAACTTGGTAATAATCACGGGTTGCGAATCTCACGGTCCGCTGAGTGTAAATAACCAGCATGAGTTCTTCAGGCAGTTTTGTCTGTTCTGCAACCTTGGCTATATCTTCCGGTCTGCGCAGGGAATAATAAATGTCTGAATACAGGTTTCTATTCATCAAAGCACGTTCCATTCGGACAGAAATCTGCCCAGGTCAGTCGGACATGTCGTTTCTCACCCATACTTCACAACTAGATAATAGTGACTGTTAGTACCGATGCCGGACAGAATGCGCTGATTCACGCTCTGCGCGGCTTGCAGGAACCGTAAGGAGGTGGAGTATCTGCCGTAGATCGCGCTCTGTCACTTCCTCTCCATTATTCCTGCACGGGACAGGGTCACAATGCTCAGCTGCCGCAAAATCCGTCCACAACCTTCGTCCTGAGGCGCAACCGCTGTGCACGTGTATCAGCGAAGATACAGGCGAAAGATTGGCCGGCGTCAGATACTAATAAATATCGATTGTTCAATCGCTCAGATGCTGGTTGAAGACTCACCGGCAAGGGCATGATCAAGTTGACCCAGTTGAATTTTTTCACATCGGAGGATGCTCCGCCATGGCTTCCACCCCCTGCCAGAGAAGCACGCGGCCACGCATTCTGGGCACAGATAATCGCCCTCATCGAGATACCCATATCTGTCGTTCTCTCAATCGTTTCATTCTATTATTATTTCAAATTCTCGGCGCCTGGTTACTTGATAGTGAATCCCAACGCGGCCGCATACGCAGCATCGTATCTCTGGCTTTCGGTATACTTCATAGCGGTCATATTTGTCTCCATACTCGAAATAACTTTCATAAAGGCACACGTCAGCTCACTCATAGATACAGGCAAGTTTGTTCCTGCGGAGGAAAGGGCAATAATATGGGGCATCGTGTCAATACTTTTCGGTCTCATTCCAGGCATTTTTCTTATCGCATCCGCCTTCCGCCTGCGCGCAATGAATAGCGAGATGCCGCAAAGCGCTATGCAGAGTGTTCGTCCACAATCTGAGACACAGCCTGTGCAGAAACAGGATGCAGCTCAGCCGGGACATGCAGCGAGAAAGGAACAGCAGCCGAAACCGCAGCAGTACAGCGTACCTGCGGCAACCACGACACCACGACATCATGCGGACATGGTGAAATGCAAGAAGTGCGGAGCTTCTTATCCTGCCTTCATGCATGCCTGCCCCAACTGCAACGAACCGAAGAGCTGACGCTTCCCGGCACGAGGATAATCATATGTCGGACTTCGTGGACCGATTTACTGATATTTAGCCGAAATTCGCCGGAGTTCTTTCCTGCAAACGATAACGTCAATGCTCAATACTCAGACTTCCTGTCTGAAAGATTTATCTAGACGTTCTCTCTGGGAACACCAGATGAGCTTTCTCTCCTCACTCTTCAGCATCAGTCTTGGCCTCCTGCTATCGCTCGGATATGCGGGCATATTCTACCTCATGACGCTCGACAGCATGATGGTGCCTGCGGCCAGCGAAGCGATACTGACGCTTGCCGGTGTGCTCTGCTTCGAGGGGAGATTCAGTCTGGTGGCAGTCATACTGATAGCGACAGCAGCCTCTCTGCTTGGATCAACCGTCTCGTGGATTATTGGGAAGTACGGCGGAAGGCGTTTCCTGGAAAAGTACGGAAGATATGTGTTCATCAGAAAAGTGGAAATCGACAGGGGAGACGCGTTTTTCCGCGATCATGGGGAATCTGCTGTCTTCTTCGGCCGCATCATTCCACTTGTCAGGACATACATATCGCTGCCTGCGGGCATAGCAATGATGGACTACTTCAGATTCATCATCTTCACCCTGGGTGGAACAGTGATTTTTGTAACACTTCTTACGCTCCTTGGCTACGAGCTCGGAAGTAACATTTCGTCTCTCGATTCGGCTCTGAATTATTTCAACGGCGCGGCGGTGGCGGTAGCTATTTTATTTGCATCAGGAATTATTTATTCCGTAAGGAGAGCAAGAAAGGTGCATTCCTGATATCGTCACAGGAGGTTTCACGGCGCAGATTTATAAGCGGAACGTTTAATGACATGCCGGATGCATGACGACGCGGCTGATTTCAGAACTGCTGTTTCCAGGTTTCCCACCGGAGTGACTGTGATAGCCACAAGTGACGGAACAAAACTGGCAGGCATGACTGCTAACGCGATATTTTCTCTGTCGCTGAACCCGCCGTCAATAGTGGTTTCGCTGCAGAATGACGCCGAGACAACAAGACTCATTGGCCTGACAAGGAAGGCAGCCGTTTCCTTTCTCTCATCGGATCAGCGCCAAGTTTCCGAGATATTTTCCAGACGCAACAGCCAGACGGAAAAGTTCCGTACGGTTCCATGGACCGAGGGAAACAACGGACAGCCTATTATTGAAGGCTGCATTTCCGCGCTGGAAATCGATGTGCAGAGCATGATTCCTGCCGCCGATCACCAGCTGGTCATTGCAAACGTTACCCGTATCGTCAATTCCAGCGGCCTCAGCCCGCTGATATATTATTCCAGCGGATATGCAACAGTCGAGCCAGACGGAAGACTGGTTCTGCCACCAGTCAAGCGCGATCATTCATCGTAATAGAAGTTGCCGGAGCTCTTTTGTTCCCTGTCAAGCCTCGAGTCCGGCTTGTTTATCCGGGGCCTGGCGGTGCTGCCGTCCCTTCTGAATGTAATGTCTATGGATTTCAGGAATGCGTTCATGCCGTCCTTCATGCTCATGGGGGCGGAACCTGACCCGGTCTGTCCGGACTTTCCGGAGAAGACCATGAGTCTGTCAGCCACAAGATCCATGAAGTAAATGTCATGCTCAACGACGAAGGCGGATTTCTTGCTGTTTTCAATAACACGCCTTATTACTCTCGATGCGTTCATTCTCTGCGCTGAGTCAAGGTAGGCCGACGGTTCGTCGATCAGGTAAAGATCGGCATCCCTGAGCAGGCACAGCGAAATGGCCACTCTCTGGAGTTCGCCTCCTGATAGACTGTCCACATGCTTGTCCATGAGGTGCCTAAGCTCCATTGGTTCCACCACTTCGGATACGTAGAACTGCTGTCTCACCCTTTCCTCCGCGACCGAGGACAGGAGTTCGTCAACGGTTGCGTCGCTGTCCGCGCTGATGTACTGCGGTTTGTAGCTGACAGTCATTTTTCCGTCGACGGTCCCGCTGTCGGGTTTTTCGACACCCGCGAGCATCTTGATGAAAGTGGTTTTGCCCGTAGCGTTGGGGCCCAGCACGCCTATGACCTCCCCCTTACCTATCTCGCCAGCTCCTATGTCCAGCGAAAAACCCGGATATCCCTTTTCCAGCGACGTGTAGCTGAGAACCGGAACGTACATCCCTTCCCTGTTTGAGGACCTCTTCTGGAAATCGATTGCATAATCTCTGAATCTTATGTTGTCCTCCCTGATCCTTCCGTCAAGATACGAGTTTATGGCCGTCCTGGCACCCATCTCGTTGGACACGACGCCATAAGCACCATAGACGCCGTAGAAGATGTAGACATTGTCTGACATGAAGTCGAATATGGCAAGATCGTGTTCCACGACGACGATCCTCTTTCCTCTGGACTCTCTTCTGATCAGTGATGCGAGCTTCAGCCTCTCATTTATGTCCAGGTATGAGGAAGGTTCGTCGATGAGGTAGACGTCGGCATCCTTGCAGAACGTCGCAGCTACTGCAACCTTCTGAAGCTCTCCTCCGGAGAGAAGAGAGATCTTCCTGTCCAATGCATTTTTCAGTCCCAGTTCTTCAGTGAGCTGTTCCAGCACCCCTCTCTCGTCCACCGTGCGCAGAAGTTCTCCTGCCACACCGTTAAATGTTTTAGGTATGCTGTCAACATACTGCGGCTTTACGGCAGCCCTGATCTTACCATCATACAGCTTTTCAAAATATTCCTTCAGTGCAGTTCCCCTGAAATGCTCTATTACAGCATCCCTGTCGCCCTTCTCCTCATAATTGCCGAGATTGGGTACAACATTGCCGGAGAGCACCGACAGGGAGGTGGATTTGCCAATCCCGTTTGCGCCAAGTATGCCTATGACCGCGTCCGTTTCTGGTGCGGGAAGTCCGTAGAGCCTGAATGAATTAATGCCGTACCTGTGTATAACGTCCTTCATCATCTCGTCAGGGAGTCCCTCTATTCGAAGTGCATCAAACGGGCATTTGTTTACACATATGCCACAGCCTATGCAGAGATCCTCGAATACGACAGGCTTTCCATCTTCACCCATTTTTATGCAGTCTGTTCCGGCCCTGACGACAGGGCAGAAGTCGATGCACTCCTGATTGCATTTCTTCGACTGGCACCTGTCTTCAAGCAGTACTGCCACTCTCATGTTATACCAACTTGTCCAGAAGCAACTCACACTTTAACTTGTTCCTTGGCAGCGCTGCCGCCGATATTCCCGACGTAGCCCAGCCTCCGCGCCTTTCTGATCGATGAAACAAACGTAGCTATGCCAACAATTCCAACACTGAACACAACGAGGAAAAATCCTATTCCCAGGTTATTCAGATTATGGACGCTTATGCCGGTGTTCAGCCCCAGATTCAGTATGCCCGGCATTGCTATCACAAGTATTCCGGAAAGAACAAAAGCAACTCCTCCGTAGAGCAGCACGTTCGCAGTTATGCTGCCGGAAACATAATCAATGCCCTCCTTCGTGAGCTTTCCAACGCGCCTTAGGGCTCCTGCGAAGAATGCACCGAATAGAAGTTGCATGGTCATCGTTCCGAGGCCAAACAGCAGTCCTGGCACGAAGCCCAGCCAGGGACTGGGCATGGAAGGTGAAAAAACCGTATAGAGTATGAGTGCAAATGCACCGAATCCGAAGCCTGCGATCAGACCGTGGACCAGCGCCAGCTTCGATGGTATTGGTTCGGCGGCAAAGGCCCCGTCCCGGCTTTCAACCGGATTGGTAGTGTGCCCGAGTTCACTGTCCTGTTCCAGGCTGTGTTCACCGTGCAGTCCGATGAGTCGTTCCATGAGTTTCTCGAGTATATGTATGTGAAAATAGTGCTTCTTTCTTGCGAAATAAACGCCCGCGGCAGCCATCGCCAAACCCACAGCGACGTATGTGAAGCCGAATGAAAGTGCGGTCATGAAAATGCCCGCCAGCGCAAAGTAGGCTACTTCAGAAAGTATTGCCCTCTGAATCGTGAAACCCGCTGAAAATATCATGCCTGCTTTTGCGCCGGCGCGGGATCCTCCGCTGCTCACCGAATACGAAAAGGTTATCGGCCACGTGTGTTCGTCCGGCGTTATGCCGTGAATTACGCCGAGGAGGTATGAGAGTGTGAGAATGGAGATGAGCCCGGTATCTGACGGATTCCAGAGATTCAGGCTGAACAATTTAGCTACCATCCTCTGTCTTGACTCTGATGGGGTCTCCGTGAGGGCATGATGGCGGGCTTCCGATCTTTCGAAGAATTGCCAGTCCCGTTCTCGTGTCCAGGAAATAATCAAACGATTTGATGTCTCTGCATGCCTTTTCCATGGATATGCCGCTCTGCACAAACAGGGACTCGAAAACGCGGTGGTTGAGTATTATTCTCTCATATTCTGCAAGGCCACCGCTCGTGAGCGTTATCATGCCGTTCCTTGATTCTGCCATGTTCTTGCCTTTGAGCCTACCGATAATCTCAAGGGCAGAAGGCGAACTGATGCCCATAATCTTTGCAACATCGCACAGTCTGGCTGGAAAAGGCGCGATAGCACTCTCTCTTATTGCCACCAGGCAATCCCTTTCTTTCTTTGTTATTCCAGACGTTCTCCGCCCTTCTTTCATTTACCTAACTCCACTAGCATCATACTAGTGAAATTAAGGTTGCTATTTAAGCATTGCCCTCTTTTGTCGCTTCACTGGTCACGCAGGATGCCCGGGCTCCATCGGAAATTGATGCACTATGGGATAGAATTAATTATGCGATGAAGATAATCCGACAAAATACTGCACAACTCTTTGCAGTCGATTGAAGGGCGAATGTGCAGGAATGGTGAAAATGTGACAAGATATGTTGTCAACGTAGCATGGCCCTACGCTAACGGCGCCCTGCACGTGGGACACGTTGCCGGCTCACTTCTCTCGCCGGATGTATTTGCACGTTACCACAGGATGAGGGGTGACGATGTTCTGATGGTTTCCGGGAGCGATCAGCATGGAACATCTGTAGTCATTGCAGCAGAGAAGAATGGAATACCTGTGGAGCAGCTATCCGAAATGTATCACAGAATCAACAAGGAGTCAATCGAGTGGCTCGGCATACGGTTTGACCTCTTTACTAAGACGCACACCGCAAACCATTTCGAGGTGGTGCAATCCTTCTTCAGAAAACTGCATTCGGGAGGAAACCTCTATGAGAAAACCACGGATCAGTATTACTGCACTACGGATGGAAGATTCCTTGCCGACACGTATGTTTCAGGTACGTGCCCAAAATGCGGTTATCAGGAAGCTCAGGGTAATCAGTGC
>JAKABN010000239.1 GCA_021796895.1 Thermoplasmata archaeon
CTACGTGGATGTGCTGGGGAGGAGAATACTGCTTATTGTTGGATTTGCAGGCATAGCTCTTTCGATGTTTCTCGCCTCTGTTTCAGACAACATCTTCATCTCCCTCGGCATACTCCTGCTTTTTGCCGTTTCCGCCGGATTCGGACCCGGCATAATCGAGTTTGTCATGCCCCCGGAACTCTTCCCGACGAACGTAAGATCCTCCGGCGCGGGATTTGCAAACACAATGAGCAGGCTTGGAGCAGTCGTCGGCGTCGTCATACAACCCGTTCTCAGGCAGAGTTACGGCATTCATTCGGTCTTCCTTATCTATGGTGCCGTCGCCCTCTGCGGTCTGCTCGTAACATACCTTCTAGCGCCCGAAACCAATGGTATATCCCTATCCGGAATCGACAGTGCTTCCCGGGAGCAGCCGTCTGCCGGCTGACCGCTTCAGTCCTGCCTGGCAGGAACCCTCAGGCAAACGATTTATAACAGTTGGCCTGAATTGAGCGCATGGTTCCGTAAATGACGCTCTCTCCTGTAATTGAAGGTTCAAGACTCCTTGTGGATTATGATGGCATAAGCAGTGCTGCAAAGGCAAGGAATGCGAAAACCGTCGCGCTGCAGTTGCCCGAAGGGCTGAGAGCTTTTGCCTCCCAGATTGCCGGCAGGATAGAATCTGCAGCATCCGTCGCTGTGATCATAGATTCGGAACCATGCTTCGGCGCGTGTGACATACCCACGCACCTCTTCGGTGCTGCAGACATGGTCGTGCAACTTGGCCACACCGAAATGCCGAGCATCGGCGCCATGCCGCGCATGTATTTTGCCAACATCTTTGTGGACATAGACCCCATCCCGGTGGTCGAGAAGGCCATGCCTTATCTCAGAGGCACGGTAGGTGTTGTGACAACGGCGCAGCACATGCATTATCTGGACGGCATCGTCGCATTCCTCAGGGGTCGCGGGATCGATGCCATATACTCCAGGGGCGATCGCAGACTGGGCGGCTTCGCTCAACTTCTCGGATGCGATTACACTTCCGCCCGGGATATAGAAGACAGCGTCACCTCTTTTCTTTATGTCGGGGACGGCGACTTTCACCCGATAGGTCTCGTGATGCTGAGCGACAGGCCGCTGATAGCCGCGAATCCGATGAACGGCACGGTGAGGACTCTGGACTCTCTCAGAGACACAATAATGAAACAGCGCCTGACCGCGATCGAAAGGGCAATGAACGCAAAGTCATTCGGGGTCCTTGTGAGCACCAAGGTCGGACAACGCAGGAGAGCGCTTGCCGAAAAACTTGTATCCGAGGTGCAGGGTGCCGGAAGAAGATCTTCGCTGATCCAGTCAAATGTAATAACTCCGGAGCTGATCATGAGCTACGACTTCGATGCATTTGCGTCCACGGCATGCCCGAGGGTGGCAATCGATGACTTCTCGAAGTATCCGCGGCCGGTGCTCACTCCTGTAGAAACGGAAATTGCCCTGGGCATCAGAAAGTTTTCCGATTTCACATTCGATCAGATTCTTGCGGAACAATGAGCACGGTCATCGTCCTCTTTCGTCTCCCCAGATATACTTGTGAAGTTGTGGCAGTACCCTGACTTCCAGTCCATCCTCAAGCACCGCTTCAGCAAGCCATCCCATCTCTTTGCCGCCCACTGGCGTCATTATAATCTCACACGGGATGCTGTTTTCCGCCATAATTTTCCTGGCATATTCGTAATCCTTTCTGTCTGCGATTATGAATTTCACCTGATCCTGTTTGCCAAGACTCCGCAGGTTGGAGAGCATATTCCTGTCCTCCATTCCGGAGCCGGGCAGTTTGATATCCATGCTTACTGTCAGCCTGTCTGACGAGGGAAGGCAGGAAACGTCGTATGCGCCGCTCGTCTCAAGGACAATTCTGAATCCTTCGTCAAGCAACCTTGAAGCGAGATCGGCAGTTTCTCCGCTCTGCATGAGCGGATCTCCTCCCGTGATGCAAATATCCCTCACACGCCTCTTTTTCGCCTCATCCACAATCGACTCCACAGTCCACTCCGTCCCCTGCTCTCTGAGAAGAGCATAAGGTGTATCGCACCATCTGCATCTGAGATCACATCCCGCTGTACGTATGAAGAGTGTCGGGAGGCCAATCATGGTACCCTCACCCTGTATGGACCTGAAAATTTCATTTATTTTCATATTCCAACGGATCTTCGAGATCCGCCTCCCTGAATCCCTTCAGTCTGAGGATGCACGAATCGCAGACACCGCACGCCTTCTTTCTCCCGTTGTAGCAGCTCCAGCTCAGCTCGTAGGGAGCCGCAAGCTCCTTTCCCAGCAGTACAATGTCCTTTTTACTTTTCGATATGAGCGGTGTGACCACCAAGGGCGATCTGCCCTCCACACCTGCCCTGGTGGCGAGTGCAGCCATCCTGTTGAAGGCGTCTATGAACTCTGGCCTGCAATCCGGGTATCCGCTGTAGTCAACGGCGTTGACGCCTGCGTAGATGTGTCCGCATTCCCTCGCCTCCGCTATTCCCA
>JAKABN010000240.1 GCA_021796895.1 Thermoplasmata archaeon
AAACAGTGCCATATATCTCATCGCTAACTGTGCAGAATGGCGCGTTCGTGATGGGGACAGCATATTGGGGTTACAATGCCTCCAATCCCTACACCAGTCCCAAGGCGGAAGCAGAATTGGGCATTGACAACGCGCTTGCCTCAAGTTACTCCGCCACGCTCTCAGTGGGTCAGGAAGTCCAGTGGAATGAAATCTACAACACCGTTACAGGCAATTACAACAACATTCAGGGCATGATAAACGGTCTTCTGGGTCTCGGCCTGTCATACATCTCTTTCGTTGTGGCTGTTGAAGCCATCGACGGATGGGCGCCGGGAAGTGGCTGGGGCGATATTGCCAGCACGGTTCTTGCGATAAGCGGACTTGTTTCAGCTGCACTGGCAGTAATCCTCAACGGCGTTGTTTCATCCAGTTCAACAGTTTTCGTGTTCTCTGCTTACTTCAAGAATACAGGTCTTCCGGGAAACGCGCAATCTGGCAATTCAATGTCCTTGACGGATTATGCTATCAATGATGCCATATCGTACGAAGGCAATCTTTACACATTCCCGGTTCTCTACGGGGTGGGAAATTAAACCATTGATCGGCAGATCTGAGACATCACACCCTTCCGGTATGCCTGCTGTCCGCCCTGTAGCTTCAGAACAGGTTCATGGCTTTAGTGTGCTGACCGGGACCATCACAGCTCCTGAACACGTGTTCTTCTCGAATCTCGGCCAGAATCTGAGTCTGTTCGTTCTCACTGACTCTGATTTTCCTGAACGTGACAGACACAGTCATAGGACTTTCCACAAAAACCAGGAGTATTTTGGTTAGCCATTTCAGACGATTAGAAGGGATCCAACTCTCGGAAAACAGAGAAGCAAATTGAAATTCGGTTTACTGAGTTCTCCTGAAGAGCCAGTATCTCCGGGCATGGTCGTAACGGTCGAACGGCGATCGTGAGGAAATATGCTGTTTTCGGCCATTTTTGAAGTTCTGTGTCACCGTATCGATACTGTTATGATGTCCATCCACCGATCACACTTGCAACACTCGACATATTCATGTACAGGTCGCCGTCACTCAGGTCGAAGAACCCTGAACTCTCCGGTTTCGAGTACAACCGTGAAATGCTCAGGGCGGCAACGGACAGCACGCATACGGAGACCACAGGCAGCAGAATCGCCGATAACTGCCAGGAAATGGTCAGCAAATACCGATCCGGAGAGCGTGATTAATATAGCTTACGTGCTGATTTGACCCTGCAATGAACAGATTGGCAGTTGCCGCAACCGCAGCACTGCTGCTCACGCTCGCCTGCACAGGCATCATCGCACAGCCAGTCCGGGCGGCGTCGCAGTACTATGTGCACGCAAAGGTGGTGACGGCGAACGGATTGCCGCTTGCAGGCGTCACCGTTACGGCAAGGAACGCGACGAGCCCCGCAAATCAGAGCTATTCGGGAAAGACAGGCACAAACGGCACCGTTACTTTCTCAGTGACACCGGGTGTGTACAACATTGCCGCTGAACTGAGAGGGTATGTGGCAAACACGTCATACACCAACGCCAGTCTGCAGTCCGGTAATTTCAGTGCCGTTTTCACAATGATAGCCATAAACGGAAACCTCACGGGCTTCGTGACAAACGGCATCATCTCCGTGGCAAACGTCACTGTCACTCTGAGCAACACGACATCCGGCAACTCGACAATTTCCTATTCCACACATACGTCCGCACCGCTCGGAAAGTACACTATCGCCGGCATACCGGCGGGCAGATACAACGCCAGCGCATCCGGCAAAGGCTACGTCGTCTACGAAACAACAATTTACATACCGCCCGGATCGGATAGCTGGCTGAACTTCACTCTGAAGCCTCTTCTCGGCGAGATCATCGGAATCGTCAATGCAACGACAGTTTCGGGAGTTGCGAAGCCGCTTGCCTTCGCAAACGTGACCATAACAGGAACAGCGGGAAATTTTCAGACCGTCACGGATTCAAAGGGAATATACGAAGTTAACAACATACCGGAGGGTACATACACTGTCGAGGTGCAGAAAAAAGGATATCTGCCGGGACAGGGAAAGGTCACAATAGCGATATCCAGGGTCACGTATCTGAATTTCACGGTGGTGCCTCTCTCTCAGGCGACTCTGGTTCCGATTTCCGGTTTCATAGGAAAACTCGATCTGGATCATTCGCTCATGTTCGTTGCACTCGCAGTATCGATAGTCATAGTTGCGGGCACCATCACGCTTCTCAACAAGAGCTACAACTGGAAAGATGATGGGAAGGAGAAGGACAAAAACGAAAACAAAGACGGATAACTCCGGGCGGTAGATTGCGTCAGATGTCTATCAAGCTGGTTCTGTTTGACATGGACGGCGTCCTTGTGGACGCACCGAGTTCCTGGGTTACCATACACAGTCATTTCGGTGTGAGCAATGAAGAGAACACCAGACGTTTCTTCGACAACGAGATTGACGAGGCGGAATTCATGAGATCAGACATAAGCCTCTGGA
>JAKABN010000241.1 GCA_021796895.1 Thermoplasmata archaeon
CCCATACTGGACGGATGCAAGTGTGAAAACGTCGTAATGAGGAAAGAGGACTGCCAGAATCAGCAGTGCTGGGACAGATGCCAGAAAGGAGAGCGAAGATGTGTGTTTGACGAAGGACGAGAGTGGTGTTTTTACGCGTTCGCCAATTCGCGTGCACTTCTTCCCAGAGAATGGATGAGAGGTGAGGAGAAGGTGGGAGACTCGGCCACGCTGAACCTCATTGCGCTGCTCAGAAGGGATAATACATCCCCCGCGCAGGTCAATCTGGATCCGGACGATGCAATCAAGGTACTTCTCGAAGGCAGCTACATGATAAGGCCCGGTGCCGGTCCCAAGGAGAAATGGGGCACTATGGCCCATGAGCCGTGGTACAATCCTTATCTGCTCGTCAGGGACGATAAAAAGCAGGAAGAATTCTTCAGGAGAGAAATAGAGTCAGCGCGATGCATACTTCTGAACACCGGTGTCGAAAGCATACAGCAGACTCACGACAGGATTGCCAGAGAGCTCAAAAAAGCGTCGTGAGTTCATGCTGTGCTCTGTCCCATTCCACCGATGGAATGACCGCACCTTATGCACTTGACGTCGTAAAATGAGACGGCGGTCCTGCAGACGGGGCATCTCGGAAGCTCTGCACGATCTTCTGTCCACGAAGGGGCTACGGATGCGGCAGGGGTATCCACGTGCGCTGTTTCGCCTGGTTCACTGCCGGCCCTTCCGGACTGAGTGCGACGCCTGAGATTGATGTCGTAGCCGGGTATCATAACACCGGAGTGTGCGGAGTAGACAAACCATCTCGACCTGTATATGTACAGCAGAAAACCGAAGGGACCGAAGAGCAGGGCTGCGACAGACCACAACCGCGAATGAGCGAGATACCATGCATCGTGCCAAGTCCACAGCGAAAGAAAAACAGATCCCGTGATCCACAGCAATGCCGCGATTTCAACAACTAGATTCATCCACATCCCTGTTGTGTACCGGATATACCTTTCGTTATATAATCATATCTAAATCAGCTGACAATCGTCCGACAAAGACACCGCAGTGCTGCAATGCTGCGGCATACACAGGCACATGGACTGGTATTCCGGAACGGGGAAAAACGGGAAATCGGTTCTCGAGCCTGCGGATATCGTCAAATAACGAATTATTTGCAAAACATTAAAAACCTGACCGCTTAATAGCGTACTTCGAACAGATAAAAAGAGAGGAGCGGAAAGGCGGTAAAATTGAAAGAGGCGGACATAACAATACGGCTAGGGGCGGCCGCCGGCGACGGTATTCAGAGCGCCGGTGAGATAATTACCAGAATGCTTTCGAAGAGCGGTCAGTACGTCGTGACGTATAACGGAAACCAGTCGCTGATAAGAGGTGGCCATGTGTGGTTTCACATACATTCGGGTAACTGGAGGGTCACGTCACTGGGCTATGGAATAGACTATCTCCTCGCCCTGACGCAGCCTGCTTTTGACGAACACGCCGGGAAGATAAACGAAGGAGGCGCTGTCGTTTTTGACCCCAAGCAGATCAAGGACGGATCCGTGCCTCAGGGAGTCACCAAGATTCCGCTTCCGCTGACTGAAATAGCCCTTAAATATGACAAGAGACCGCTTATGAAGAATACGGTGGGCATAGGGGCGATTGCAGGCATACTCAACATAGACAGGAAGGTGCTGGAAGATGTTATCCGTGAACAGTTCGGTTCGAAAGGGCAATCGATTGTGGATGGCAACGTAAAGGCAGCACTCGAAGGATATGAAAAGACGGAGAAGGATTTTGTACCGACACGAAAACTGCAGTTCGATTACGGCGTGAGCAGGAGATTCGCCCACGCAGACTTCGCCCTCGCAGCGGGTGCCGTGAACGCCGGTTGCAGGTTCTATGCGGCATATCCAATGTCACCGGCGAGCCAGATATTGCAGTACATGACGGCCAACGCAAAGAAAATGGGCATATCTGTTCTTCTCGCAGAAGATGAAATTTCAGCCATAGGCGCAACGATAGGGGCAGCATTCACGGGTGCCAGAGCAATGTGCGGCACCAGCGGGGGCGGTTTCGCACTGATGCAGGAAGGATTTGGAATGGCCGCCATGAACGAGACTCCGATTGTGGTCGTGGACGTAATGCGAGCGGGACCGTCCACAGGACTTCCGACAAAGACCGGACAGGGTGACCTGAACATGATGCTCGGCATTTCGCAGGACGATTTTCCAAGAGTGATACTTGCGCCGAGGAATCCGGAGGAGACTTTCAATTACATGTCCAAGGCTTTCAACCTTGCCGAGAGGTATCAGGTACCTGTGATTATCCTTCTGGATTTCGGCATCGGAGACGGAGGATACGCGACTGTCGAGGATATTCAATTCGACAGCCCCATAGAAAGGGGAAAGCTGCTTTCAGAAGTAAGCGGAAACGGCTCCGTGTGGTTCAAGAGATATGAACTTACTGAAGACAACATTTCGCCGAGGGTCCTTCCCGGAACTCCGAACGGCATGTTTGTT
>JAKABN010000043.1 GCA_021796895.1 Thermoplasmata archaeon
CCGAAGTCTCTCTCTGAAATGCCAGGAAGCTTATTCCGGTGGCAATCGAATTCAGCATTGTCATTTCGGCTCTTTCCCACCATATTCTATCCTTCTCTCTCATGCCAACCATGTGGTATCTGCCGTTTGTCGTCTTTGCAATAACTGAAACGCATGATATCTTGGATGCGGCCAGAAGTTTTCTTGCCATATCCGAATCCTGTGATGTGATTATTGTTGCATTGGCCTCGGTGAGGATGGAAACGCTGTCTGTGAGAATCAGCTCTCTGGGCATCCTTTCCATTGGCGCTTTGTATGACATAGCCTCAAGTTCAAGTTCCCAGCTGACTCCATCCATCGACGTGTAACAGAACGCCGATGTGCTTTCGAACACGGGCGGTATGAGCTCGATCACACTGCTCAGATGCTCCCTGTGCGTCAGCGATGACAGAGTACTGTGTCCGTCGCGCATCACTTTGAAAGAGCCTCTCAAGTCTATGTTGAACCACCTGTAATCCTGCAGCATTCCCCACGCAACAAAAACGAGGGACTGCCAGATGAAGACGCTTGAAAGCCACCACGCGATATCGAACGTTGACCCGGACAATTCATGAAGCGCAACGCCGGCTGCCTGCATGGTCGAAAAAACACACAGCCCGGTAAGGCTCTTGCTAAACTGCACTAATTTGAGCTGCCTTATTTCAAGAATTAGAATTACAGCTGCCGCTATTTCCAGAAAGTGGGTCGGCAGATCGATGAGCCTGTTTGAGCTCGCGTGCAGAATTCTGTCGGGATTAAGCATTATCAGGAGAAGAAATGCCAGCGATGTCAGCGTTGGTCCTATCATCAGCAATATCAGCTGTTTGCGGGCGAATCTCTTTCTCATGACGGTTCGCGGAACACCGATTGCCAGAATTATCAGAGCTTCGGTCGCAATGTTCGGAATAAGGATTTCGGAAATCACGGCAAGGGGATAAAAAGGCAACAATGCAGACCCCAGGAACAACTGTAGGAATGCAGCAGACGCAACAGCATCCTGGCGGAATCCCGTCTGCCCGTAACGCAGCCAGTATGCGACCGTCAGTGCAGATGCGGTCGTCATGAAATATACAGTTGACACCAGATCTGTCTCCGACTCTGCGATAGACCCTGTCACGTGCGGCAAAATGCCCAGCACATGCAGAATCGGCAGTGCGATGAGCGATGCCAGGGTGGTGGCCACAGGAAACCACCAGTGCGCGATACGCCGGAGCCACTTCTCAACGAACTGATTTTTCATGAAAGAAGTTCTCAAGCCGTTACCGCCTCCGTTTCATAAGATATATTTGACTGCACGCGTGTCAAAATCCCCCTTTCATCGTATATAATGCATTCGCAGACAGTTTGACTTCCGGGGAGTCTCACCGCGTACCCTCTGCCAACGTCAAAAATCCATATTCGATGGCGTGCATGACCTAACAGATCGCCCATGCGAACAGCATCTCTTTTATATGGCATCCGTGAATTGAGCACAACAGGCGCCACCATAGCTCAGGCGGTAGAGCGGCTGACTTGTAACTGTTGCATGACATCAGCAGGCCGGGAGTTCAAATCTCCCTGGTGGCTTTCTGAATGAACCGCTTTCGGCCCTTGGCCAATAGTCACTGGCTGTTATCCCGCGTTGTGTCCAAGAGTCATCACCTTCCCGAATGTATCAGCTCTACCGTCACATGGCGTATCGCTGATAATATGTCTTTCGACGCAATTGCAATGTCACGGCTGCTAATTACGAAGAGCGACAGCATTCATTAAATTCCTGTCAGATATGGACGTGTGGTGTTGAAATGGATGTAAAAAGACTCGAACAGTTCATTCGAACAAGGATGTATGAGACCCGGATGCCTGGACTGGCAATTTCTCTTTCATCTGACGAAATTTCCTACGCATCGGGATTTGGCGTTGCAGATATATCCAGCGGACGGTCTGTAACACCCCAAACAGCCTTCGGCATAGCATCTCTGACCAAATCTTTCACGGCACTTGCCACAGTGCGGCTGGCGGAGGAAGGCAGGCTGAGCCTCCAGGATCCGATCACCAGTTTTTTTGATGTATCATTACCAGAGCCATATAACGGAATAACCATCCATAATCTTCTTTCCCACTCTTCGGGCTTCTCCACGATAGGTTCTGCAGAGGCAAGGCTGAGTAAAAGAATCGGGACAGGCCTTAACGCATCCGGGGTCAGCGAGCCTGAGGGGATGCAGGACCTGTTTGATGACCTGATGGACTGGTCTGTTGGAAAGCCCGGTGAACGTTTCTCATACCTGAACGAAGGTTTCAGCATGCTCAGCAACATCATCTCAATTGCCAGCGGAATGGAATATGACCAGTATGTCATCGAGAATATACTCAAACCTCTCGGAATGAGCAGCACATTTTTCTATGACGAGGGCGAACTGAAATCTGGTGTCAATGTAGCAACACCGTATCGTATGGATGGAAATCGTGGTCCGGTGGAATCATCCATGCCGGCCGGAAAATCAGGCAGCGGAAGCCTCTATAGCACGGTAGACGATCTTTCAAAATATCTCGGTATGTTCCTTTCCAGAGGAAAGGCAGACGGAACCAGGATAGTCAGTGAATCGGGCATAGAGAAGATGGAAACGCCTCACATCAGACTCGAGGGATCGCTTTTCGGCGAGGAAGCATATGGATATGGTCTTAACATTGCATCAGATTTCTTCGGCCACAAAGTCATCAGTCATTCAGGCTCTGTTTTTGTCTACACGTCTCATTTTGCGTACCTGCCAGATTCAGGCATAAGAGTATCCATCCTCTCCAATACCACTGGTTTCCCTCCCAGTGAGATTGCCCATTATGCGCTGGCACTCGCACTAGGCATCGAGCCGGAAGAGATACGATACGTCGGCAGGAACATTATTCTGAAATCTCTCCAGGGGAAGTACGGCTCATTTCAGAATATAATCGTCAACGAGATTACGACTCGCGGTGATTTTCTCGAATTGCGCAATAATTTCGGCGACGAATCTGTGATGCTTTTCCCGGAATCGATAACAGCGAGCTATGCAAGGTTCCGTGCGGTGCGCAACGGCAGAGAAACGACCTCGGAGTTTTTCATACGCCGGGATGGTAAGACAGAGCTCATTCACGCGGGCGGCAAGTTCAGAAAGTTCACCTGAACTTGGGATAGATGGAGTTAATGTGGACGGCAGACTGCCAAAATCAGCATTCGGTTATGGCGGGTGCTGCGGCAATTTCGAAAAGCATTAATCAGTATGCGTCTTATTCATCACTATGACAGGCGGCCGCTCTGGAGTTTCAGATCTTCACAATGAATGGAACACGCTCAGAAGTTTCAAGTCTGGTGCCAGAACACTGCAGTATTATTCATTGCCGGCGCTTGAAGAAGCAGGTGTCGGTCCGATTTCAACTCTCCCGCTTTCCATAAGAATCGTGCTGGAATCACTGCTCCGTAACATGGATGGCAAAGCTGTCACTGAGCGGGATGTCGTATCACTAGCAAACTGGAATGCTTCATCCCCCGCCGATGTTGAAATACCCTTCAAAGTGGCAAGAGTTCTCATGCAGGATTTGACCGGTGTTCCGGCCGTCGTAGATCTGGCAGCGATGAGGGAAACTGTCAAGAAACTGGGCAGGGATCCGGAACTTATTCAGCCTCAGGTGCCTGTAGATCTGGTCATAGACCACTCCGTGCAGGTGGACTCTTTTGGCACTTCAGAATCGTTTGTGCTCAACAGGGAAATAGAGTTCAGAAGGAATCATGAGCGTTATTCTTTCCTCAAGTGGGCATCAACGGCATTCCACAATTTCAGGGTGATGCCGCCCTCTCTGGGTATCGTACATCAGGTGAATCTCGAGTATCTGGCGACATGCATTGCTGTCAGTAATGAAGGGGGAGTGGAGATGGCATATCCGGACACGCTCGTAGGGACGGATTCTCATACGACAATGGTGAACGGAATAGGTGTCCTTGCCTTTGGAGTCGGAGGGATTGAAGCTGAGGCGGCAATGCTGAATCAGCCGGTTACTTTTGCACAGCCTGAAGTCGTGGGCGTACGCGTAATCAACAGGATGCAGGAGGGTGTGACGGCAACCGATGTTGTACTCACACTCACGCAGATGATGCGTAAACACAATGTTGTGGGCAAGTTCGTGGAATTTTATGGGCCCGGTGTAGCAAATCTGAGCATTCCCGATCGCGCAACGCTTACCAACATGTGCCCGGAATACGGCGCCACTGTAGCGCTCTTCCCTGTTGATGAAGAAACACTCAATTATCTCAGATTCACCGGCAGGGAGGAAGGACATATCTCCATTGTCAGGGAGTACTGCCGGCTGCAGGCCTTCGATTCCATTGATTATTCGAGGGTGAAGTACAGCAGCACGATGGAACTGGATTTGTCAGGAATCAGGCCAAGTGTTTCCGGACCCAAGCTTCCACAGGCGAGAGTAGATCTCGCGGATATAGGCGAAAATTTCAAAAGTGCTTTTGTTTCCGCCGGGAATTCCGTAACCGTCGTGAATTCGGAAGGTTCTGCGAATCTCCTGAAGAAGAACATCACCCGGAGCGCAAATGTGGATTATCCTGCGGGTGTCGGCACCACCCTATCGGATGGGGATGTGGTCATTGCAGCAATAACCAGCTGCACTAACACGAGCAATCCGGAAGTCATGATTGCGGCCGGCCTTCTTGCAAGGAATGCCGTCGCGAGGGGCCTGAAAGTTGAGAAGAAGGTAAAGACAAGTCTTGCACCCGGATCCAGAGTCGTCATCGATTACCTGATGAAGGCAGGCCTTATGGAACCGCTGGAAAAACTCGGCTTCTATCTTGTCGGATATGGCTGCACAACCTGCATCGGAAACAGCGGTCCTCTCCCTGGACCCATATCCGCAGCCATAGCTGAAAACAGACTGTCTGTGGTCAGCGTTCTTTCGGGTAACAGGAACTTCGAGGCACGGATTCACGGAGATGTGAGGGCAAATTACCTTATGTCGCCTCCTCTCGTAGTTGCGTTCGCTATTGCCGGAACCGTTCTCACCGACCTCACAAAAGATCCTCTTTCGCAGGTGGACGGGAAAAAAATCTACCTCAGCGACATATGGCCGTCAAACGAGGAAATACGAAAGGCTCTTTCTTCGGCACTGACACCAGAAATGTACAGGAATCGGTATTCAGACATAGATACGGCCAACGACGAATGGAACAGGCTCAGAGCTCCCGAAGGCACGCTCTATGCGTGGGATGAAAAGAGCACGTACATACAGCTTCCTCCGTTCTTCATGGAGTTCGGGCATCACCCCGCTCCGTTTGTGAATAAAGTGAGCGAAGCCAGGATATTGGCGGTGTTTGGTGACGCAGTCACCACCGATCACATTTCGCCGGCGGGCGCGTTTTCCCCTGAAACGCCGGCGGGAAAATATCTCACATCCAAAGGAGTCCATGCGGCGGACTTCAACACATACGGAGCAAGGCGTGGAAACGACAGGGTCATGGTCAGGGGTACATTTGCCAACAAGCGCATAAAGAACCTGCTGGTGCCCGGCGTCGAGGGAGGCTTTACGAAGCACTTCCCCGACGGGGAGCAGCTGACGATATTCGAGGCATCACTGAAATACCGCGATGAAGGTGTTCCGCTGGTTGTGTTCGCCGGTGCGGAATATGGCACAGGAAGCTCACGCGACTGGGCTGCGAAGGGACCGAAACTTCTGGGCGTCAATGCTGTCATAGCAAAATCATTCGAGAGAATTCACAGGAGCAACCTCATCGGCATGGGCGTGCTTCCGCTTCAGTTCAGTCCTGGCGAGGACGTTCAGTCTCTTGATATAGATGTAACGGAAACGGTGACTATTGAATTGCCGGACAGGCTGGCACCCAGGTTAAAGGCCAAACTGTCCTTCAGGAACCGGAAGAGTCACAGAGAGGAGAGCACCACTCTCAGCGTAAGGATAGACACTGATATGGAAGTGGACTACTTCACTCATGGCGGCATCCTTCAATACGTTCTGTCGAGACTGATTAAATGATATGACGCACTGAACGCTCGGGCGCTTTGCGCTTTCACTGTCATGGCATCAAACTTTTTATCCGTATTGCGTTTTCCAGCTTCATGGACGAAAGGGAAAACGACGACAAATTCGGCTCAATAGCCTCAATCATCCGTGGCGACCCTTATCTGGGAAGTCTGAACGTGGAGGTGCTTGAAATGGAGAAGGGGCATGCAAGGCTGGTGATGCCGGAGAGCGACCGTGTTCTCAGGCACGGAGGCATTGTGAACGGTGGTGCGATATGCACGCTGATGGATGCCGCGGGAGGAACGGCCACAGCCACAGTCAATACTGGAAAGAATCAGGTAACAATTGAACTGAAAGTCAACTTTCTCGAACCGGTGAAGAAAGGGAGCATGCACTGCAGTGCCGATGTTGTCAGAGCGGGGAAAAATATAGTGGTTGTGAGGATGGACCTTACAGACGCTGACGGAAGGCTCTGTGCCAGCGGCATTGGAACGTGGATGGTGCTTCACGAAGACAGGTTTCCCGCGCACACCGGTTGAACAGCCGGGCATCAGGCCGTGGACCATGAGCGGCAAGACACCATCCGAATCCCTCCGTAAACGCTCCGCAAGAGCCGCGCTGATATTGAAAGCTCTGAGGAGTAACTATCCGGATGCAAAATGTGAGTTGCATTTCTCGACGCCGGAAGAACTGCTTGTCGCCACAATACTTTCCGCGCAGTCGACAGATAAGACTGTGAACTCCGTTACTCCTGAGCTCTTTTCACGCTTCCCGGTTCCCGCAGTGCTCGCCAAGACAAGGTTGAGTGAGATTGAACGCGTCATCAGGCCATGCGGCTATTACAGGCAGAAGGCACGCAGCATCAGGGAAAGTGCAGCAATGCTTTCATACCGCTATCATGGCCATGTTCCGGCCAATATGGAGGACTTGCTGGCGCTGCGCGGCGTTGCGAGGAAGACTGCAAACGTTGTGCTCTCGGTAGCCTTCGGCATCAATGAAGGCATTGCGGTCGATACGCATGTTGCAAGACTCAGCGCAAGGCTGGGTCTCTCAACAGCGAAAAGGCCGGACATTATCGAGAAGAATCTGATGGCCACAATCTCAAACAGGGAATGGGGTAATTTCACCACTCTTCTGATAGCGCACGGAAGGATGGTGTGCAACGCAAGGAAGCCGCAATGCTCCGCATGCTGTATCAGCGAACTGTGTCCATCAGCATTCAAACTTCCATCCTGGTCTTAGCGCGTGACTGTCCTGACTTCACCCCTTGCCCTCTTCGAAGCTCACTTCTTTCAGTGCCGAACCCCCATCCTTTTCGACATTGCAGACACGGGAAAGATTTTTGTCAGTCTGTCCACACTTACTGTTTTTTCTTCATCTGACAATTTAATCAGGGCACCGTTTCATTTTCTACTCTCTCATTGTATATTGGCGCTGTTCGTATCGGCCGTGTTTCCTTCCGATGTCAATTTGCCGGCGTAATGAAACATGCATTCGTCTCGTCCGTGTCTGCGAGTGCGATGCATCGTTCGATCGCTCTTGCTTCAGCCATGTTGGCCGATGTAACTGTTATAGCCGGATTGCGCATTCCAGTCAGAAACCGGTGTCATAAGCATTGGCTGAAAGAAGGAATTCGGACAGTTTGTACAGACTCAGACGCGACATAGTTAATTGCAGGAAGTGCAGCAGACTCGTGCTGTTCAGAGAAACTGTCGCCGAAAAGAAAACCCGCAGATACAGTGACTGGGATTACTGGGCTAAACCGGTTCCGGGCTTCGGCGACAGCGGTGCCGAACTGGTGATTATCGGACTTGCCCCCGCGGCTCACGGTGGAAACAGGACGGGCAGGGTTTTCACAGGCGATCTCTCCGCCAGGTTCCTCGTCTCCTGCCTTCATGAAGCAGGTTTCACCAACCAGCCCAATTCAGATTCGATTGATGACGGCCTGCGTATGGTCAACGCATATATGCTGGCCGCTGTCAGATGCGTGCCCCCGGACAATGTGCCCACGCCTGCCGAAGCATCCAGCTGCTATCCATTCCTCGAAAGAGAATTAAAGCTGCTGGCGCATGCCAAAGTTGTCCTCCTTCTGGGGAAATTCGCGTTCGATTCATATCTCAGATTCTTAAAAGAACGGACGGGACATAGCCCGGGCGGTGTTGCTTTCCGCCACGGCGCAGTCTACAGCATGCAGCACAGCCCCACTGTCTATGTGTCGTACCATCCGAGCCCGCGAAATACAAATACCGGAATATTGACAAGGGAGATGTTCATCTCATTGCTCTGGAAGATAAAATCAGAACTCAAATGAGGCGCACGAAAAGGTGGTATGCATGACAGATGCAGCGAATACAGGCAGGAAGTGGCCAGGTACTGTCGTTCTGGACAGGGCAGAACTCATGATTGTCCGCCTTCCGCTCGTGAGCCCTTTCGAAACCAGTTTCGGTCTGACTCGCGTTAAAGAGGCGATACTGGTGAGAATTGAAAGCAGCGGGACGGAAGCATACGGAGAATGTGTCGCCGAGCCCTCTCCTTATTATTCGTATGAATACAACAGGCAGGCATGGGATGTCATGGGCAGATACCTGATGCCTTCCCTGAAAGGTGCCGAGTTGCGTTCTCCTGAGGATTTCCGCACTATTACAAAGAGAGTCCGCGGGCATAATATGGCAAAGGCATGCATCGAAATGGCCATATGGGACCTGTTTGCGAGAATGGCCGGAAAACCGCTGAGCAGGTTGATTGGCGGCCGCAGATCCGGAATAGAATGCGGCATCAGCATCGGTATACAGAAAACACCGGACGATCTCGTCAGAGTAATTTCGAAAAGTGTCGGCGCGGGCTACAGGCGGATCAAGATTAAGATCAGACCAGGCTGGGATGTCGGCATCCTCGGAACTGTCAGGAAAGCATTTCCGGACATTCCTCTTCAGGTGGATGCAAACGCAGCCTACACAACTTCAGATTTTGCAAGACTGCGTAAACTGGACCGTTTCGGGCTGCAGATGATAGAACAGCCGCTTGATTACGACGATCTTTACGGGCATGCCCGGCTGCAGAGAAAGCTCTCGACGCCAATATGCCTGGATGAGAGCATAAAGGGTCCGGAAAGTGTGCGACTTATGAGTGAACTGGGATCTGGCAGAATAGTCAACATCAAGGCCGGACGCGTGGGCGGCATTTCCGCCTCGCTGGAAGTGCACGACATTGCGATGAAATCAAAGATTCCTGTCTGGATCGGCGGTATGCTGGAGACCGGAATAGGCAGGGCGTTCAACGTGGCACTCAACACTCTGCCCAATGTGCGCTTCCCGGGCGACACCTCTCCGAGCTTACGATACTTTTCGAGAGACATCATAACGCGGCCATTCGAGATGAACTCCCGCGGCATCATGGCAGTGCCGCAGGGTCACGGAACCGGTGTGGACGTGGATGCAGCTGAGCTCAATAGAAGGGTCGTAAAGAGAAAACTGCTGGATATGATGTGACTTCGCTCATTCTGCCAGGCCGTATCTGACGACCTTTCCAGTCGCCTTCTCGAAGATGTATACATTTTCCTGCGGTATGTACAGTTTCAATTTGTCACCCATGGCACTCCGATCGTTGATATGCGCGAGGAACACGAAATCTTCGTCTCCCACCGTCGTATGAACGAGCAGTTCGTTTCCGAGCAGATCCGTTCCCACGTGTTTCGCCTCGACAACTGCTCCTCCGCTTACGGGGGAAATGCTCACTGTCCTCGGTCTAATGCCCACAAGCACATCCTCCTTTATGCCGAGCTGTTTCCTTATGTACGGCGTATCGAGTATGTTCATCGGGGGTGAACCGGTGAATGTCGCGACAAAAGAGTCGACCGGCTTATGGAATATGTCGAACGGCGTGCCACACTGCTTGACTACACCGTCATTGAGTATCGCTATTCTGTCACCCATTGTCATTGCCTCGACCTGGTCATGCGTCACGTAGATTACGGTAATGCCAGTCTCCCTCTGAATGCGTTTGATTTCGAAGCGCATGGTTGTTCTCAGTTTGGCGTCAAGATTGGAGAGAGGTTCATCCATAAGCAGAACATTGGGCGACCTCACCAGAGCCCTCCCTATTGCCACTCTCTGTCTCTGACCGCCGGACAGGTCCCTCGGTTTCTTTTTGAGAAACGCACCTATCTTCAGCAGTTCGGCAACCGACGCCACCCTTTTCTTTATCTCCTCGGCAGTCATCTTTGACATTCTGAGCGGAAAGGAAATATTCCCTTCCACAGTCATGTGCGGGTAAAGGGCATAGTCCTGGAACACCATTGCTATATTCCGTTCACGCGGCGAAAGCAATGAAACATCTCTGTCGCCGATGAGGAGACGTCCGCTTGTCTGCTCCCACAATCCCGCTATGATCCTCAGCAGTGTGGTTTTTCCACATCCGGACGGACCAAGCAATATGAAAAATTCTCCATCCTTTATCTCCAGATTTATATTATTCAGGACAGTGGTTGTCCCGAATGTCTTTCCGATACTGTCTATAGTGACTTTTGCCAATTTATCACACTCACTTCAGGGCGCCGGCCATCACGTCGCTCCTCAGATAGTTCTGCAGAACGAACGTCATTACAATGACTGGTATTATCAGTATGATTGAATATGCATCGGCCGCAGGTATTCCTCCTGCTCCCCTTGTTATGTAGTAAAATATCTTCGGCGGTATGGTCTGATTGAATGGCACAAGGATCTCAGCAAATATGAACTCGTCCCAGGAAAATAGCCATGCGAGTATTACGGCCACGGATATGCCGGTCAGGGCGAGAGGCAACTCCACCGAAATGAACGTACGCCACTTGGGTGCGCCGTCTATAGCCGCGGACTGTGCAAGATTTGTAGGGATCGTCCTGAAGGTTCCCACGAGAATGTAAGTTATCATCGGTATGGCTATGGAACTCTGTGCCAGTGCAAGACCGAGGGCCGTGTTCATCAGTCCTATCCTTATGAAAAGCGCTGCAATCGGCACTGCTATCTGTATCTCAGGAACCATTTCCGTTACAAAGAGGAACATTATCAGCGCATACCTAGTCCTTGTGGGCATCTTTGAAATGGAATATGCAGCCGGCACACCGACGGCAACACAAATGATTGCCACAAGTGTTGCTGTCTCTATGCTCATTGTCAGCGGACCAATTATGTCAAGCGTGTGAATTGCAAAATTCAGGTTTGACAGCGTGTAGGTGGTTGGTATGATGGCAGGCATTCCGATAAACACCTGACGCTTGTCGGCGAAAGCGACGAGGAATATGAGGTATATCGGGAAGAGAACAAATCCAGTGATGATCAGCAAAAGGAGATACCACAAGCCGTCACGCATGACTCTTTTTCTGCCCAAGACAACTATCCCTCCATGCCCATTCTTCTCGAGATGATGATGTACATCGTAACCAGCAATACCACTATTCCAAGCAATATTGTGGCCACGGCCGCCGCCTGGTTCGCCGAGCCTAAGCTGAATGTCTCATATATCTGGAACGAAAGTGTTCCGAGAAAGGCAGGCGTGTAACCCGTAAGCACCAGCGGCAGAGACAGTATGTTGACCTCCTGTATCAGCCTGATTGTCACTGCTATCATGATGAATGGAAACAGACCGGGCAGCGTAATGTAGATAAACTGCTTCACGAAGCCCGCGCCGTCAATTGCCGCAGACTCATACTGGCTCTGCGGTATGGATGACAATCCGCCGAGAAGTATCAGCATGATGAGTGGAAAGTTTTTCCAGGAATCGGCAAGCGCCACCGACATTATCGCCACCGGGATTGGTCTTATCCAGTCTATTCCCGTACTGATAAGGCCCAGATGGATAAGCAACGAGTTGAGGTACCATCCGGACGGCGAGAAAATGAAAGTGAACGCTATTCCGCTGACTACTGTGGCGACACCGAAAGGCACCATTATGACGGTTCTGAAAAAACTTCTTCCCCTGAAGTCTCTGTTGAGCAGCAGCGCGGTCAACAGCGCGAGGAGGAACTGGATAGTCAGGGCTACACCGACTATTAGCAACGTGTTTATTATCGCGTATGTAACACCATACGTGGAAAATACATAATTGTAATTTTCGAGTCCCACACTGCCTGAATACTCAGCAAAACTGAGGTATATGCCGTATACAATCGGGTATATGGTAATGACAGAAACCATCAACAAAAGGGGTAAAAGAAAAAGGATTTCCATCAGATTCCTTTTCAGGAATCTTATGGTTTTGCTCGCCAAAACAGCATCCTCATCTCACGTGGGACCTGTGTAGTTACCTGACGGATAGTATGCACCGCTCTGATACGACGAGACATCGCTCGGGTAGTATATTTTCAGATAGTTCAGCATGCTGGCATGTGCCTGGCCAAGCGCTGTTGCCACATTGCCGTTGTTGCCGATTATGACTCCCCATGCAACATCAAATACGGAATTCCATTGCGTCATCCAGGGCACAGCCGGTCTGAATATACCGTGTGTTTCTTCGTAATGGAAGAAATTAAACAGATAACTGATGCTCGACGGCAGGTTGTTGTAGGCCAGCTCATTGACAACAGGCCAGCTCAGGTTAAGCAGAAGATCCTTCTGGATCTGATAGCTGTTTACGAACTTCAGCCAGTCGAGTGATGCCCATACATTCGGTGAGTTGGCAGGTATGCCCAGGACATCTCCGCCCACGACGTACTGCGCATCATTGTTGGGGCCCGTAAACACCGGTGATATTCCCAGATTATATCTGGTTCCGCTGCTGGAAGCGTATGTTGTGTTGTTCATTCCCAGTCCACCCAGAAGGCTCGTGACGTAGGGCCACTGGCTGATGTACTGATAGTTGTTGGATGCAAGTCCCTTGTATGATCCCCAGTAGCCTGTTGCATTGTTGGGTGACATCAGACCCGCTCTCATCATGTTCTGCAGATATGTCAGTGCGGCTATGTCTCCGGTCCCGTTAAACATCATCGGGTTACCGCCGAACTCGGCCATCCACTGGAACACCTGTGTCGGGGTGCTGGCGCCGCCATGTCCCTGCATGTTGAACGGATGCAAGTAGCCGTTGCTGTTTAGAAGTTTCATGTCCTGCAGCAGATTAGTGGAGTTGGTCGGCTGGACTGTCGCACCGACCTTTGTAAGCGCAGACTGGTTATAGTAGGAAAGCTGAACATTTCCCCTGAACGGGAAAAAGTAGTAGGTGCCGTTGAAAAGCCCCTCCTTGTAATACGCAGGTATTATTGTTCCGGATGCGGTGGTGCCGGTTGACCCGCCGCTCATGGCTTCAAGCTGGCTCAGATACGGATTAAGCGGAATCACGAGACCCTGAGAAACAAGCGCCCCCATCTCCAGATTATCCTCTTCAATTATGTTGACGATCACATGATGTGCCGATTCCTGTGAAAGCAGCGAGCTGATGATTGTAGACGAACCCAGCGTGGAATATTTCACAGTAATGTTGGGATATGCCTTCTCAAACAGGGGAATTA
>JAKABN010000001.1 GCA_021796895.1 Thermoplasmata archaeon
TCTCGAATTCTGCGCCGCACGCCTTGCACCTGAAGTGTTCATGTTCGTGCTGCTTCGCAGGATGCGCCGAACGCCCGTGCGCCATAAGCGCCTCCTGGGAGGGAAAGGACATGCCGCAGGCGGGACAAGTTTTTCCTTCTGCCAATGAATCGCCCGACGGCATGTAGCCTGGAGGCTGTTTATCATGACTTTGTTTAAAGGTTAAAACATCGTTTGGTATGTTAAGTATCTAATTTAAGGGCAGTATACCGGGAGTGGAATGGCGCTTTCAGTCCAGCATGGGAGGGGTGAAATTCTCACGTAAAATCCTGTGATAATCGTCCAAGGAGTGAACCGACTGCACCGCGCGCTGTACAACCTCACTGAGCGCGGGATGTATGTGCATCGCCCGAGTGATTATATTGCCGCTCCTGTCCGGTGTGTACATGATATTGATTATCTCCTGAATCAGCACGGAAGCCTGCGGCCCTATTATGTGCGCACCGAGTAATGTCGCGTCGCCGGCCAGCATAATCACCTTGACGAAGCAGTCGCTCACGTTCATAGCCTCGCCCTTTGCGGTATCCTGGTACCTGTGGAAACCGATGACAATGTTCTCCTTTCCATACTGTGCGATGGCCTCCCCTTCTGTCATCCCCACGCCTGCGATCTCGGGCACGGTGAATACAGCATGAGGCACAGCGTGATAATCCACCGCAACCTTCTGCCCGAGGATAGCGTTGTAGTAGACGACGATGGACTCGTAGTTGGCCACATGCTTGAACAGATGTTTACCGTTAGCGTCTCCGAACGCCCAGACGTTGTGTTGCGACGTTTCAAGATAATCGTCGACTCGAATCCAGCCATCCGGCGTGAGGCCAATGCCTGCGCGTTCAGCATGCAGCATGTGGGAAGTCGGTCCCCTCCCTGAAGCGACCATGATCTCATGAACGTTCGTACTTCCCAGTGTTCCGTCCGACCGGTTGCGAAATACTATCTTCTTCAAGCCGTCTTCCACGGACACAGACAGCGCCTCGCAGTCTGTGAGGATTTTCATCCTCTTGGAAAGTTCTCTTCTGGCCAGTTCAGATATCTCCGGCTCCTCCCTCGGGAGAAGCCTTCTGTTCCTTCCTATGATCGTGACATCCGATCCCATGGAGGAGAAGAAATGCCCGTATTCTGCGGCTATATAACCGCCGCCGATGATGCAAACAGACGGAGGGAGTTTCTTCAGGAACAGCACGGAATCACTCGTGAGATAGCCCGACTCCGAAAGGCCTTTGATTGCAGGAATGGTTATTTCGGAACCCGTACAGAGCAGAATTGTCCTTGCGGTGATTTTCTTGCCGCCGACCTTCAGCGTATACGGCCCGGTGAATTCCGCAACGTCGTGGTAATAATCCACTTCCGCAGATGAGGATAGGCCCTTTCTTATGCCCTCTATCTCCTCGTCTATGATGCTTCGCATGCGTTTCATTACCCTCTCGAAATCGATCTGCTGGATGGACGCGGATATTCCGAATGCGCCTGCCTCCCGTATCGTGGTGGCGACTTCGGCCGGATAGAGAAGAAGCTTCGAGGGGATGCATCCGCGCGTGAGGCATATACCGCCTGGTTCATCCTTATCTATTACCGCGACGCGCGCACTCCTGTTGCGTTCGAGATAAGCGGTAACGATGTTCATTGCAGAACCGGTTCCGACTGCGATAAGATCATATTCCTTCATGCTGCAATGAAGGCCGTTCTTGATTAAATAACCGCGATATGACCCTGCACCATTCCCGTCCCTTTTCGCTGCCGTTCCCGCATCTGCAGAATTGTTCCGGCGGTGCAGGAGAGCCGGATGGTTGCCTGTACTCGTGTTGGGGCACTTCCCGTCCTGGCCATGCGCTCCGAGGCGCTGTGCAGACTGGACGTTGTCGGTTCCCGTCAAAAAAAACGGAGGTACAACAATCCGGCATACGATTGGAGGTCGATATCGGACATTACCGGGAACGGCGATCAATAGACACAGAGTGTCCGACATGCGCGACGCGCAATCTGTCGCAAACCGGTTTCGTTTAAGAACAGTTTCCGATGGTAAAGGGTTTGTAAGAGGTTTCTCCGTGAACTACATGGAATGCGAGCTCTTTCCGTGCTTCATCAGTTCATCCTGCGTCTCGAATTCTGCGCCGCACGCCTTGCACCTGAAGTGTTCATGTTCGTGCTGCTTCGCAGGATGCGCCGAACGCCCGTGCGCCATAAGCGCCTCCTGGGAGGGAAAGGACATGCCGCAGGCGGGACACTTGAGACCGGCAGGCTCCTCCTTCTTCTGCTGGTGCGCGGTTCTTCCGTGCTGCATCAGTGCCTGTTCTGTGGGGAAGGACATGCCGCATACGGGACATGCCCGGTCCTGCTTGACACGGGCGGTGCCGGAAACAAACAGCGTTGCACCTGCACCCAGAATGATGCCCCATGTGAGTCCGAGCAGCAGATGGACGAAGAAGAATGCTCCCATGATGGAGGGAAGCGCAGCCATGAGCTTCTGCTGCACCATAGGCATGACTGCCGTTATCGGCATGCCGGATGAGCTTGCTACGTAGTAGGAGACCGCAAGCACCATCGCCTTCTCGAGGCTGAGCACCATTACCGGGAGGCCAAAAACAACGAAGAGCACGACACCGGCAAGCAGACCCACAAGAATGCCCTTCTTAGCGCTGTCGACGAAAAACCACCTCTTCAGCCCTATTGTGACACCTGCGCCTATCAGACCCAGAAATGCACCGTCGAAAAGGTGTATCGCAAGCCCTCCCATGACGGTGGAGATGCCGCCGGAGACCGGCAGTCCGATCGTCAAGCCAAGCGCCATCATCATAGCCAGCGCCGGCATACCCATGGCTGCCAGTATACCGGTCATCACCAGACCCATCACGAGTGCGCCTATCAATCCGGCGATCACAGACAGGCCGACATACTTCCTGTAATTCACCGTGCGCCCATTACTGTTCTTTTTTGCATTAGCCTCTGACAATTGAATCACTGAACTTTTTAGATGCGGCCCATTTGAATATGGTTCCGTTTAACGGTTAAAATTCAGATAGCACGGTTAAAGCTAGCATTGAAGCTCACTTGGAGATGATGCGTTTCAAACACCGGGAAGGGCAACCCACAACCAGCGCCGGCATGGGGAAGGTGGTCTCTCACCGGTGCATGAATTTCATTATTATGCAATCCTTTTCGCTCGCGTTCTCTATTGCCCACCATATTATCGGCAGAACCGCATTCCTGAGCCTGACACCAGCCCCGGTCAGGCTGTACTCGACCCTCGGCGGTATCTCGTTGTATGCCCTTCTCTCCAGTATGCCGGCACGGCTGAGATAGTCCAGCGAATCGGATAGGCTCTTAGGGCTTATTCCTGTCAGGCTCGCCATGATTTCCTTGTAACGCATCGAGTCCCTGCTCCCCACTACTGCAACCAGCAGCAGCGACCATTTGCGGGAAATCACATCTGCTATCCCCTGAACCGGGCAGTTGAAAAGCACGTTTCCTTTACTTTCTTTGGCCATATCTGCTATCATACTATAATCTGAATACTATTAATACTTTATTTTCTATACTAATTATGAAGACGGGTGAAAATAGTGCAAGACAGGATACTTGTGGTGAAAATAAGCGGAATGCACTGCCAGGGTTGCGCAGATTCGATTGCCAAGGAGCTGAATTCATCCAATGGTATCGGTAAGGCAACGGTAGAGTTCAGCACAGGAAAGGCGAAGATAGTGTTCGACCCTGAGAAGACAGATGAGGAAAGGATCGGCAAGAAGATAATGGACACCGGGTTCGGCGTACTATGAATAGTCGCGTGTCTCGTTTCGGGGGCATAATTGTTGAGTGAAAATGGAGCCGGAAAGGAAGCGCCCCCCGCGACCGGTCCGAAGACGCTCAGACATCGGGTGAAGATTGGCGGCGTTCACTGTTCCTTCTGCTCAAGCACGATTACCAAGGGCGTTTCTGCGATTCCGGGCATCAGGGACGTCGCCGTGAATCTTGCACACGAAGAAGCGCTATTCCATTATGACCCTGCCAAGGTGCAGCCATGGCAGATAGAGGAAGTGCTGCGACAGCTGGGATACACCGTAAGGGATCCCGAAAAAGTCAGGACGTTCGAGGAGGAAGAAGCGGAACTCAGGAGAGAGCGGAACAGGCTGATATACAGCGCCGCGCTGACCTTTTCAGCCATTGCAATCATGGGACTGCTGAGCCTCGGGGTGGTAGGAAAATATGTGGCCGCGTACATCGTACTGTCGTTTGCACTGGCAAATGTCTTCTGGTTCGGAAGGTCGATTCTGAAGAGTGCCGCACACTCCCTCCGGAGAAGGATACTCAACCAGCATGTACTCATGGAGTTTGCTGCGTTTGGAGGCATTGCCGGAGGCCTGATCGGGCTATTCATCTACAGCGGATTCCCTGTGGTGGAATTTTTCGCCATTGCAGTCTTCATAACGTCCTACCACATACTGGGGGGTTATGCCTCGCTTAGAGTCAGAACGCGATCGTCTCAAGCGGTGCGTAGGCTGCTCTCCCTTCAGCCCGACGTCGCACGGCTTGTAGCGGAGGATGGTGCCGAGACGATTGTTCCGACAGAGAGCATTGTTGTAGGAAATCTCGTGCGGATAAAGCCCGGCGAATCCATACCGATAGACGGAAAGGTTGTGGAAGGACTGTCAACCGTTGACGAGAGCCTGGTTACCGGGGAATCGGTTCCGTCCGAGAAATACGCCGGAAGCGAGGTGATTGGCGGCACATTGAACGGGACAGGCACCATACTGGTCCGTGTGACGCGGGTTGGAGGGGAAAGCTTTCTGCAGCAGGTGGCCGCGTACATCGAAGATGCCAGATCGCTCAAGCCCGGCATTTTGCAGTTGCTGGATGTTGTCCTGCGATACTTTGTCCCGGGCGTTTTGCTTGCAGCTGCTTCCGGATTTCTGATATGGAGTCTCGGTGACTGGCTGCTGACCGGTGTTCCGGATTTCCCTCGGGCCGTTTTTGCCTCGCTCGCAGTCCTCGTAATGGGTTATCCTTGTGCGCTCGGCATGTCTACACCGCTTGCGATGATAAGAGGAAGCACGGCGGCTGCAGAGAAGGGCATACTGTTCAGGAGCGCGGATGCGTTCCATGTCTTTCGCCACATCGACACTGTTGTCATCGACAAGACAGGCACACTTACGGAGGGTAAGCCCGAAGTTGTCCGGGTAATGTACGACGAAGGGTACGACGAGGGCAGAGTGCTGCTCGCTGCGGCATCGCTGGAAAGATATTCCGAGCATCCTTATGCCAGAGCGATTGTGAGCAAATCGAGGAAGGAGTTCGGGGAGACAGACCCTGTTGTAAACTTCACCGCAGTGCCGGGAAAGGGTGTGACAGGCGATGTCGGCGGACGGCTGACTGCCGTCGGAGCGGTTGATTTTCTGCTCGAAACCGGGAACAGAATGCCCGAGGCGCTCAAGCGTGAGTACTCGAGATCGAAGAAGGGTGGCGAAACTGTTGTGGGCGTGGCGGAGGGCGGCGACATCATCGGGCTGATCACACTGTCCGATAAGATTAAAGATGATGGCGCGCTGACGGTGGCGACCCTCAGGGAGAAGTTTGGCCCCAGGATAGTGATGATCACTGGTGACGGCTCCGGTCCTGCCTCATATGTGGCGGAGAAAACAGGTGTGGACGCGTTCTTCGCTTCAGTACTGCCAAACGGAAAAGCGGAAAAGATCAGGGAACTCCAGTCACAGGGACACAGAGTGCTTATGGTCGGGGATGGCATCAACGACGCACCCTCGCTGATGCAGGCGGATATTGGCGTCGCGCTCGGCAGCGGCACAGACATCGCCATAGAATCAGCAGACGTCGTGATCGTGGGCAAAAAGCTTGGAGCGGTGGTTGATGCATACAATGTCGGACTCAACAGCTACAGAAAGACGAAACAGAATCTTGCGATTGCCTTTTCGTTCAACGGTGTCGGCATCCCGATCGCCGCGACGGGGCTAATAGACCCGATCTGGGCCATGATCGCCATGGCGCTCAGCGTGACAGCGGTGCTCGCCAATTCGTTTGCAGGACGGCTGTTTGCAAGGAAGAAGGCAGAGGCTGAGCCGACGGATACCGTTCGGACAGTGTCGCTGAATCTGCCGTGGCTGGACTCGGAATCCGATCTTGAGAATGCAGTGGACCATGTTTCGGACATCGATGGTGTGGTTTCCGTAAGCGGCAGCGTTGAGAGAAGGGAGCTTGTCGTAAAGTACAGAGGCAGTGTGGAGACCGCAATTGAACGGCGTATCCGGAGGATTTCCCGCACATCCCACGAGGCATGATCAACCGTCCGGTTGCCGGCATGCGGTCCTGTGACCGTTCGTTGCTCAGAAATGCCGCGAAGGAAGGGGGGCGACGGGTAAAATGCATATCGCTCTAACGCCCGGGAAGCAGGAAACCATACGCACCGCACTGGCATATCTCATGCACAGTGTACCGGCATGCCGCTGCAATGGATGTCTCACCGGAACCAGTTCGGAAGAGCGAATAGGGCACCATGCAGTCAGGGTCTGTCAGCGATATTTCATGCTCCCCGGTGCCTGCCATTTCATCGAGCAACTTTGAATAGTGTTCCTTCTGCTCCTTCAGCTGCTTAATCTTGTCCCGGAGACTCCTTCCATCCTTGCCTTTCCCCCTTCTCTGCAACAGTTTTTGTGATGTTATTCTCGAAGGAGTTGACAGCCCTGAGCTTCGTGCTGTCAACGCCTATGAGCTCTCCGCCAAACAGGTCCAGTTCCCTGCATAAGAATACAAACTGTCTGAACACTTCCCTGAGCGCACCGGCATTGTCCTTCCTGAAGTCTGCTATTGTCTTGTGGTCGGGTCTGAGCTTCTTCATGAGCCACATGACCTCGACATTCCTGGCTCACTCCCTCTCGAGTTTTCTGCTCGACCTCATATGATTGAGATAGCCGTAGATGTACAGCTTGAGCAAATCGGCTGGATTGTATGGCGGTCTCCCCGCCTCGCATGGCTCGGAGTGCGTGAAACCGATTGAAATCAGATCGAGCGTATCCACAAACGCGTCAATGAAACGCACAGGGTTCCCGGACGCGATGTAGTCGTCAATCGCATCAGGGAACAGGACAAGCTGTTTCCTGTCAGTGCCCTCAATGTACCCTCTTTCCGCATGAGCACAATATATTCGAAACTAGATATATATGTTGCTATAAAACTCGAGAATCGTGCTCACACGTGATGAGGGGGTTTTCACACAGTCTCCTGATCGGTACTTACATGGTGTGGAGTCCGGGGGAGAGGGGACGGACTGATCTGCATCTCTGTGCCTGCTCCGGCGTCATACCTGCATACGCGGTCGAGTGCTTGCAGGAAGGCATCTCTGCGAATGCATCCGCATCCATGCCTGCGAGTTCAGGCAGTTCGGTTGCAGGCACCCTCTCTCTAGCTTCGTGGCGCTCATGGGATCGAGCACCCTGTTTATCGCCCACACGGTGAGTATGTTGCCTGGAGAGGATACATCACCATGATCTGCGCCCGAAATTTTGTCTATTGTCTCTGCAAAATGAAGATCCTCGGCTATTGACCACAGCAGACGCACGGCGTCGCTGTGAACTGCGTCGCCGTGCTCCATCCTGTCGATGGGTGCGGCCCGGCGTTCGCATCCCTCCGGCCCTATGTACCGGACGAAGGTGCTCACAACCTTCCTGTTGCGCCTAGTGCTCTTTCATTCCTAGAGATACACCTTGCTGCCGCGCTTGCGCCGCTTTATTGCCATGCTGCAGTAGGGAGTAATTCCACCTACATATCTAACGTTGACGGTCTGAACAGGAAGACTGCCCCTTGTGAGTGTATCACGAAGAAAATGACCATCAGAAATCTGTTTACGCTATCCAAAATCTGCTGATGTAGGTGATAATCTTATGCTCTAAACAGGTACACAGAGGCGAAGCAGGATTGAGAGCGTCACGCCACTATGATATTACGTGCATCCATCACTCGGTATCCAACAATCTCGTACACAGACATAAAATAATAATCAAGTGATAATGTCCTATGGCTGGCCGATTGCAAATCGACGATAAGCTGCTTACAATAAAACCTGACGGATCAAACGTTGGAACTGCCCGTAAAATGGCAGAGGACATTGTTGACGCCATTATAGAACACTTCTCAACGCTCAGAACCAAGGACGTCTATAGCGGACTGGAGATCAAAGCTCCCCTGTCACCCTCTCTCAACTGGGAAGAAACAGTTGAGTATCTGAAGAAGGTGATATCAAGTTCAATGCAAGTCAGTCATCCAAAATTCTTTGGGCACATGGACTCTGGGCCTCTGTTTGTTTCAATGCTTTCAGATTGGGTCGCATCTGCCATGAACCAGAACATGCTTAATCCCGAGCTATCTCCGTTAGCGTCTGGGATAGAGGAGTTGTTGATTCAATGGTTGTTGGAACTAGTTAGTTTTAACGAGGGAGATGGCGCCCTTGTAAGTGGAGGGACAGTGTCGAATCTAACAGCTGTTTTGCTGGCTCTCCATCATGTCACAAAAGGCCGTTTCAGGCAAGAGGGTGTTTCGTCACTTCCAAAGAAACCTGTTATTTTTGCATCAGACCAAGCACATTACTCGGTTTCCAAAGTAGCTTCATCAACGGGATTGGGTGAGCAAAGCTTGGTAGAAATTCCCTCTGACAGTCATTTTCGTATGAAAACTGGTATTCTTGAGCAGGAGATACTCAACGCTGAATTAGCCGGAAAACTTCCACTCATGGTTGTTGCGACAGCAGGGACAACCAGCACGGGAAGCGTCGATCCCATTGCAGAAATTTCTGTAATTTGCCAGAAACATAATTTATGGCTACATGTCGATGCGGCGCATGGGGGAGGAGCCTTGTTCAGTCATAGCAAGAAGGATTTGCTATATGGTATCGAACGAGCAGATAGTGTTACAATTGATCCACACAAGTGGCTGATGCAGCCCAAAAGCATGGGGGTGATACTTACACGCTACAATGGAATGCTCGAAAGTCTATTCGGTCATAAGGCGCCCTATCTTACTGAAAAGTCTTCAGAACATGTTACAGATTGGGGGAACAAGGGACTTCAGGGATCAAGACGTTTCGACGCTTTGAGATTCTGGATAACGAAACTGTATTTGGGAGACGACGGGCTGTCAAAACTTATAGAAAAGGGCTTTGAAAATGTTTCCAAATGGGATAGTATGCTACGGGAAAAAGAGAACTTCGAGATCGCACACAGATCGGATTTGAACATTCTATGTTTCAGATATAGGCCGGAAAACATGGATGAAAACGAGGCAGACTTACTGAATGACAGTATACAGAGAGAATTAATGAAGTCTGGAAAAGGTTATTTATCGTCAACAACACTGAGAAACCACAGATGGCTAAGGAGCGTTTTCTTGAATCCAACGATTACAGTCGATGATATGATAGAAGTTCTGGAAGAAGTCGATGATCTGGGTGATGCTCTGAAATAAACGTATTTGACCATCTTTACTCGGACAGAATACCAGCCCCCCTTCCAGTGTTACGAAGACAGCGGGATACCAAGGACAGACAAGTGCCCGGAGATAACAATAAGGAGGCACAAGACGTGGTACAGGAGGACGGGGCGGCAGGAAGTCGTAGGACAGCTTCATGGCGCAGTACGGGAGGAGCGTATTCATGATACCACTGGATTTGTCGAGGAGCACACTCCCCGGCATGGTCGAATCGGCAGACAGGGAGAAGTCCGGCATGAGATGGAAGGAGTTCAATTCAAGGCGCTTAGAACGGTCGCTCATGAGGAGTGTCGCAAATGATTGCGATGCGGCACTGAGGGAGCTGGAAGAGCACTGGGCGGCAGTGCAGCATCGTCCGGCATACACGATGTTTTTTGTTCCCGGAACATGCAGCCGGGGCTCAGCGCGATGGCGCGGCTGCAGGCTGTGATGAGGCAAACACCAGAGTGCGTGAACGTCTGCGGGTCGTCTCAGGTAGTTCCTGTAAAGATATCATGCTCCTGCAGGGAGGTGTTGAATTCGATCGGTAAATCACTGTACGTTGCATCTGCAGTCATAGTTTTTTTTTTAAATCCCTCCGAATCCGGTATCCTTTTTCCAACCACTCACTGGCGCATTGGTCCTGGTGCACTCCTTTTCTGCCTTCTTGCAGTTGAAGGCCGCGAAACCCGAATTACTTCTCTCATTCGGCGGGCGATGAGTCAATCAATGATATTCGAATATCGGGCTGAGTATAGGATTGAGCGGGATGTTTTTAATGTGTGAGGGCAGTTTAGAGGTGCAAATGAACAGCATCCGCGTGAGGTGAATAAGTGTCGGTTAAATTCATTCATACTTCGGACTGGCATATGGGATTGAAATCTTCACATATTGGAGAAAAATCAAGGGACGCCAGACATAAACGACTTCAGGCCGTGTCATTAATAGCAGATATGGCAAAGGACGAAAGAGTCGACTTTGTCATCATCGCGGGTGACATGTTCGACAGCCACAACATTGACGATCGTGCCGTCAGATCAACGGTTGAGGTTCTGAACAGATTTGCACCTGTCAACGTTTTTGTTCTTCCGGGCAATCACGACCCTCTCCTCACTGGAGGCATCTGGGACAGAATTGCCTGGAAGGAAGCCGGCAGCCATATCAGGCTGATTACAGAGTCAAAGGAAATTCAGGTTACAAACAGTGCAGTGCTGTTTCCCTGCCCTGTCACACAGAAATTAAGCAGAACGGATCCGACCGCCTGGATATCCGGGAGAACTGCAGATGACAGGCGAATCAGGATAGGCCTTGCGCATGGTGCACTGGATGTACTCCCATCTCCAGGCAATTTTCCAATACCATCCGACAGGCAAAATCGTTCCGGCCTGGACTACCTTGCGCTTGGAGACTGGCATAGCTTCAGGAGGCATGACAGATCTGTTTATCCGGGAACACCTGAACAGACAAGATTTGATGAGGCCGAGCCGGGCAATGTGGTTATCGTGCGGATTGATGAAGCTCAAAAAGAACCGGTTCTGACAAAGAGACATGTTGGACAGCTCACATGGCGCGAATATTCAACGCCGGTAAACGACGAAACAGATGTTCGTGCTCTGCGTTCCTCGATATACGGCAACCGCGCAGTTTCTGAACAGCTGCTGCGAATCAGAACAGCTCTCGTCCCCGGCATACCTCAAAATGCTGTCGATTCTGTGAAATCGCTTCGGGAGGAACTTGCTGAAAACGCATTCTACCTCGACTGGCCTGTGGAGACGGTTGAGTCTCCCATAAACATTTCATCTGAATTGCCTGACGGCATCGTGTCGGAAATCGACGGTGTTCTTCAGTCCATCCTTGACGGAAACCATCAGGAAATGCCCGGGAGTTTACCGGTGAACATTGACAGTTCTGTTGTGCCAGAAGCGAGAGTCCTCCTCAGGCGATTATACACGGAGGGAAAATCCTGATTCTTGAAGAATTGACAGTTTGTAACTGGCGCGGATACAGGGAGACTCACAAATTCGGGTTCAGCAGCGGAATAAATCTGCTTGTTGGCAGGAATGAGGCAGGAAAATCAACTCTCTTCGAAGTCCTCACAAGGTTGCTGTTCGACCGGCACAACTCCAGAACGGAGGAAATCAGGTCTATTCAGCCTATTGGAAGTTCTCTTGGCCCTGAGGCATGGATGGTTTTCAGTGCCGGCAGCACCAGGTACAGGATTCATAAGCGTTTTCTGCAGGATCCGATGAGTGAACTGCATGTTGAGAGAAACGGTCACTGGGAACTTGATCACAAAGACGATCAGGCCGATTCAAGTGTCAGAAGCATCCTCGGCGGTGAATCATCACTCAGGACTGCCGCCAGAGCTGAAAATCGCGGCATTGCCCAGGCACTCTGGTATCTGCAGTCAGACGGCGCCATTCCCCAGGGGACATGGAATGAGAGTGTGAGGCAGGGCATTCAGGGTCTCGTGCGCATTGCCGTCAGGTCCGATGCCGAAGAGAATTTTCTGGATAAACTGGAAACCGAATACAGGAAGTACTGGACGCCAACAGGACTGGAGTTGCAGAAAGGCGAACTCGGTGAAATTAAGGCCGCAGTATCACGGCTGACGGAGGAATTTTCCGGCATTCAGGCTATTGACAGAAAAATTGCTGTTTACCGCCAGGATCTGGAATATTTGCAGGGACGAAAAAGTGAAAAGAGCAGGGAGCGGGAAACCGCCTGTGCCGAAATGAAGTCACTTTCCGGAAAGATTGAGGCTGCTGAATCCTTTGAAAAGTCGAAGAGTCAGCTCGAGAGGGATGTTGAAGGCACAAAGAGAAATCTGGACGAGCTGCGAAGAAATATTTCACTGGTTTCAGGCTACCAGAAGGAAATACGTGAATTCACAAGGGAAATGAATTCCCTCGAAAAATCCATTTCCCTGCTGCGGAGTGAAATGGAAACGGCACACGAATCCTCCGAGCGCCATGAGTTTCAGATTCAAAATGAGCTTCTGCCCGCGCTCAAAAAAGTTGAGCAGGAGCTCAGGGCACTTCAATCCGCAAAGAATTTGAGAACACTTGAAAAGCAGAGGGAACAGCTTGAGAATCATATCAAAAAACTGAAGGCGAAGGAGGCGGAGATTGAGCATCTGAAAACCGAACGGTTAAGTCGCCTGTTTCCCACAAACGCCGAGCTGTCCAGGCTCAATAAAATTCATGACAAACTTCTGTCCACTGACTCCAAGATTGAGGCCACCGCCATACGTGTTCTCTTCAGATGGCAGTCTAAAGAGAAGAAGATTGTGACCGTCCCGCCGGCTAAAAATCTGAAGAGTAATGAATTTCTGGTCAGGGAACCCACTGAATTCATGGTGCAGGGAATCGGCACGATTGTTATACGTAGTGATGCAGAGGAACTCAGGGAACTCACTAAACAATCAAAAACTCTACATAATGACCTTAGTGAGCTGCTCTTAAAACTCGGTGTCAGCAGCAGGGAAGATTTTCTGTCTCTACATGAGAAAGGCAGGGAGATGGAAAAGAGCATTGAGGCTGCACAAAACAGCCTCGAAGAGCTGACCAGCTCAAATCCTGAAGCGGAAGCGGAGCTTGCAAGAGTAATCAGGGGTATTGAAGAGGAAAGGCTGGCGGCATCGCATTTTCCTCTTCAGCCTGAAGAGAGGAAGGGCACGCTGATAAGGGAACTGATAGAGCAGAAAGGAAGAGAGAAGGACAGACTGATTTCTGAAATCGGCATTAAACAGGGCGCCGAAAAGAAGGAGACAAGGAGATTCGAGGAGAGTCAGGGCAAACTGATGTCTCTTACAAACAGGCAATCAGAACTCATGGCGGGTAGACAGAGGGATGAGAACGACCTCGATTCCATTTTAGAGATTTATGGCACAGCGGACAATCTCTCCAGACTCGTCTCGGAAGCAGAATCGAGGTTTGCAGAAAAGAGCGCGGAACTCGCAAATCTGCTCGGCGGCTACGAGGAAAATGTGGTCAGGCCGAGAAAGATGTACAGCGAGCTGGAATCTCTCATTGAAAAGCTCAGGGAGCAGATGAACCTCATCGACAATGAAATCAGCGCAAAATCCGCACTTATAGATGAGGCCGTAAACAGCGGCAACTATGACCGCGCTGAAATAGTGGAAACCGGGCTGGAAGAGGCAAAGAGCAGACAGCAGGTGCTGCAGAGACGCGCCGAAGCAGTCAAACTGCTCAAGTCTCTTGCCGACGAGTCCGAGAGGCGCAGATCGCAGGCACTTTCTGCCCCTATCGGGAAGATTGTAAACCCGTGGATAGCCTTTCTCACAGACGGCGGTTACAACTCGCTCGTGCTTGACGATACGCTGAAGCCTTCGTCTGTTTCAGTGCCTGTGTATGGTTCAGAGATGCCTGTAAACAGCCTCAGTTACGGCATGCAGGAACAGGTGATTGTTCTGCTTCGCCTCGCAATAGGTGTTGTTGTAAGCAGCGAGAACAGAAATCTGGTGGTGATTGACGACAGGCTTGTAAATGCCGACACTGTCAGGATGAGGCGTCTTTGCGGAATTCTTGAGGAGGCCGCGAATCACTGCCAGATTGTGATTGCAACCTGCAATGACACTCCCTATGCCTCGCTTGGTGCGAAAATCATCCGGGTGCCGTCAGACGGCATGTAGTTGTGTCATCGCATCAGCTGCCCTGCAGCGCAAAAATCCGCATGGGCCGCAGAGGCCGGTCAGGGACCACAACCGATCACAAATGACGCAGTCATTTCACGCTTTCTGTATTCCTGTACGAAGATGAAACTGGCAACAGATTATTATGGTCTTTGCGGGTTGGCTTGAACAATTACATCCGGAGGGCAGGCAAGTGATTGAATGCGCGCAATTGACAAAGAGATATGGCCGCCGGGAGAGGAGAGCGCTCGATTCGGTAACTTTTTCAGTCCGGAGCAGAGGCATCTTTGTCCTCATCGGCAGAAACGGTTCAGGCAAGACAACCATGGTCAGAATACTTTCGACCGAACTCGAGCCCACATCGGGCTCCGCTTCAATTGACGGCGTGGACGTCGTCACAAGCCCTACCGATGTGAGGGAGAGAATAGCCATAGTTCCGCAGGAGGCAAAGACTGTCAGCTGGATGACGCCGATGCAGACCGCGTCTTCCTATCTCTTATGGCGCGGATTCAGCCGCGCTGAGGCTAAAGCGCGCTCACTGGCATCTCTTGAAAAACTGGGAATGGGAAATTCCGCCGACAGTCTCAACAGGACACTGTCGGGAGGCATGAAGAGGAAAGTGCTGGTGGCGACTGTTCTTGCCTCCGAGGCCGATGTTCTTTTCCTCGACGAGCCCACCACCGGCCTCGATCCCATTTCCAGAAGGGAGTTCTGGAGTATTCTCAGGGAGACTGCAAAGGAACGTTTTGTTTTTCTGACCACCCACTATCTCGAAGAGGCGGAAGCACTTGCAGACGACATAGGCATTCTGGACAGGGGCAGACTCATACGTATCGGAACACTGCAGAGCCTCAGGAAGAGCATCGATTACGATTTCAGTCTCAGGATACCGAAGGATCAGGCTGTCTCTCTGCCCCGCCTCAGAAACGGCGAGCTGTTTGACGGAAGCGAAGACACGCACATCCTGACGGTCGAGGACGAAGCATATGAAATATCCAGGGCACTTGCAAAGGAGGGAAGGCGGTTCACAATAAATCCGGTTTCACTCGAGGACATATTTTTCTATCTCATAGTAAAGGAAGGTGAGCAGACTGGTTGACGGAAGTGTGGTGACGGACGTCGCGCCGATGAAGAGGAACAGGCTCAATCAGATACTCGCGTCCCTGTATGTCAACGCTCTGTATGAAATGAAGAACTATCCCGTCGTTCTGCTTAACACGATGCTCTCTCCGCTCTCATTTCTCATACTGATTGTGTTCGTCAGCCATGGCAGGCTGATAGGCGAGGCCATTGAGGGCGGTCTGATAATGTCAATGTTCGGAGCCGGGACCTCTCTGCTCACGGACATGTCGCACCTGAAGAACGACTTCAAGCTTCAGGACATGGTTGTGAGTTCTCCGGCCACCTGGCAGACATACGTCGCAGGAATGGCCCTTTCAGAAATTGTCTACTCGCTGCCCGCTCTTGTTGTGCTCGGTACTCTGGCTGCATATTTCATACACACCACGCCCGCAGGCTTTCTCACCATGATAGGTGTGTTTTTCACCGTATTCGTCACATCCATTGTAATCGGATACACATTTGCGACATTTTCAAGCGATATCGTCCAGAGCTTTGCCTTCTCGAGGCTGATATCCACCCTGTTTGCCACCATCCCTCCGGTATACTATCCGATAACCTATGTGCCCCTTCCCTACCGTTACCTTGCCTACCTGTCGCCCACGACATACGCCGCGGAACTGGCACAGAATGCTGGAGGATATCTTTCTCTTTCACCGCAGACATATCTCGTCGACTGGCTCGTGCTGATATCCGTCACCGCAATACTATTTGCGGTTGCGAGAAGGAAGGCAAAATGGAGGGAAACCTGACTCTTATGCAGTCATTTCAGGTGCGCGTCAAACCATTCCACAATCGCTCTCAGTCTTTCCACCCTGTGCTGCGGTTTACCGCTTCTTGACAGTTCATGGTTTTCGCCCGGAAAGAGTCTCATCTCCACTTCCCTGCTGAAATATTTCAGGGCAGAATAGAGCTGATACGCCTGCTCGACGGGGCACCTGTAATCCTCCTCGGAGTGTATGATCAGCAGGGGAGTTCGCATGTCACGTGCGAATTTGAGCGGCGACTTCTCCCAGTATGTTTCCGGATTCTCCCACGGCGTGCCCCCTATCTGGTCGCCGTTGAACCAGGGACCTATGTCTGATGTGCCGAAGAACGACAGCTGGTTGCTTATCGATCTCTGTGTTACCGCCGCCCTGAATCTGTCCGTATGGCCCACAATCCAGTTGGTCATGAACCCTCCGTACGAACCGCCGGTCACTCCCAGCCTTCTGCCGTCGATGTTCCGCGCTTTGCGCAGAAAGAAATCCGTGCAGGCCATCAGGTCTCCGTAGTCCCCCTCCCCGAAGTGCTGCCTCACTTTCAGGGAAAAATTATCTGAATATCCGTCGCTTCCTCTCGGATTGGAGTAGAAGACCGCATAGCCCCGGCTTGCAAGGAGCTGGAACTCAAACATGAATGCGTCGCCGTAAGCAGTCTTGGGTCCGCCGTGAATTTCCAGTATACCCGGACTTTTCTTTGCGCTTGAGTAGGAGAGGAGCCATCCGTCGATTTCAGTTCCGTCGGGAGCCTTGAAACTGTGATGTTCCGGTTTCCTGAGTTTTCTGGATGAAATGGCGCTGTTAAAATTACTCCTCCTCACCGTTCTGCCGGAGGACAGAGTGTGAAGTTCTGTGGGCCTTGAGGCATCCTGCGCTATGAATGCATAATCCTCCCCGTAAATGTCGAATGCCTCTACGCTGCCCTGAAAGTCAACGGCTTTCGACCACTTCCCATTTTCCACATCGGTGAGATAAACACCGCTTCTCTCTCCGTCTGTGGCAATGTACGACAGCGTTCTGCCGTCGCCGGACCAGCGAATCGTGAGCTCTCCTGCAACCCTGCTGTCCGAATTCACCGAATTGCCCGGATTCCTGTCCGGGGAGGCAAGCTCTTCCGGCTTCCCTCCGGACGTCTGCACCGCGGCTATTCTGCTGTGCTGAAAAATAGTCTTTCCGGGTGCCCGGTATGTAAACGCTATTCTTCCGCCATCCTGCGAGAATGAAGGCGAGCCGTATCCGGCAGGAGTGCCGGTCACGCTCCTGACATGTTTGCCGTGCGTGTCGCAGACAAACAGATCAGAAGTGTAAACGTCCCATTCATCCTTCCTTGCTGTGAATGCAATGTGCTTTCCTGCAGGCGATACATCGAACTGACCCACAGTCACCGGTCCACTGGTCAGCTGATGTATTCTGCCCTTCAGTGAAGTACTGTAAAGGTGCGTCTCCCTGCCGTCGAGAAAGCCCTTGGCGTTAAAATAGAAAGGAAATTTTCTTATTACTTTCACATCGCTTTTCTGCCCGCCCTTTTTTTCCGCCGTCGCCGTGAAAAATATCGCCCTTCCGTCGTGCGCCCATGAAACCGACGCAATCTTACCCCTGAATGCACAGACCTGTTCCGCTTCCCCTCCTGAAGGACTGATTGTGAAAATTCCCGTATCACCCTCCTTTCCTCTTTCTGAAACAAACGCCAGCCGTTTCCCGTCCGCCGACCATCTCGGGCATCTGTCCCTGGGGCCGGAAGTGAATTTTTTGAGTTTGCCGTCGTACATCCATATCGCGCTGCGGTAATCATTTTTCTTCCTGTCCAGTCCGGTCACGACGAATGCCGCTCTCCGGCCGGATACATTCAGGTCGGACAGAAACCTGAGCCTGAATATGTCTTCGGGTTTCAGCTGCTTCATGAGGAGACAGATGACATCGCGCCGGATATGTTTTTGCAATCCGCATGGCGGTGGCATCGGCAATCGGAATTGCAATATGTTTAAGTCTGATGCATTCATCGCATATTCCGATGAAAAGACTGCCGCTCATCGGCGTAACCATGTCTCATTCTGTGCGCAAAGGATCGCCTTATGATTATGTCAATCGCAGTTATCTCAATGCAGTGAAGATGGCCGGCGGCATTCCGGTTCCCATCCCCAATGTCGACACGTCCATCGCGCTCGTCGGAATGTGCGACGGCATGCTCTTTACCGGGGGCGGTGATGTTCATCCCAAAAACTACGGTGAAGAGGTGGAAGGCACGGACGTGGAATCCATTGAGGAAGCCAGGGACGATACGGAGAGGGGCATATTCAATCACGCCATCGAAGAGGGAATGCCAGTGCTTGGAATCTGCAGGGGAATACAATCGATAAACGTGTTTGCCGGCGGCACACTGATACAGGACATCGGTATTCATTCCCGTAAAACTAATGGCGGGGCCGCAGGCTTAAACCACAGACAGGCAGAGGACAGGCACAAGCCTTCCCATTCCATCAGAATAAAAGAGGGGACAGTGCTCCACAGTATTCAGCGGAAAGGGGAGAGACGAGTGAACTCTCTGCATCATCAGGCCATAGGGCGTGTTCCTGACGGATGGACTGTTTCCGCCGTTGCTGAAGACGGGATTATAGAAGCAATTGAGAGGCCCGGGCCGTCATTCATGATGGCAGTTCAGTGGCATCCGGAAGAGCTGGCAGCCGAAAGCGAGGACGACCTCAGGCTCTTCGAGGCTCTTGTGTCCAGGTCATCGGAACATTCTGCTGCCGGGAAGAGCTGAGAGTTCGCGTTCAGCACGATAACAAGCAGTCGGAATCGGATTGCATTTTGCGCGCCGATTGAACCTTCGGCAGGGAAGCGCGATGCAAACGCTCACAATCCGACATTTTTGGCCAGAGTTTCAAGCTCCCCCTCGTCGATCCAGTCGACCTTCAGGTACTCCTTTATCTCCTCTCTTGGCAATCCGATTCTCAATGCCTCGTCGACGGTCGCTTTGTATGCCTCTATTTCGATTGGGCTGTCCACATAGTGGTAGCGACTGTCGAAGAGCACTCTTCCGTCCATGAACTGTTTCACATGGAAGAGCTCGTGTATCACATCCAGGTAAACAACTTCGAATTTACCTTTCTTCAGATGGTGCGAACTGATGATCAGGTGACCGTCAACGTCGCTGGTACTCATGTACCCCCAGCGGGATGAAAAGAACTCAACCTTCAGTTCAGCAAGAACCTTTTCCGCTTCGCCTCCGAAAATCTTCCTGACGGCATCCAGTTTCTCGAATCCTTTGAAATAGTCGGTGAATGGGAACAGCGTCGGTTCAGCGTCTCTGGTTATTGTCACGTTCAGCTTGTGTTCATGATTGGGCTTCATATGCCCCGGACATTACTGTCTTGATAAATCCGTTTTTGCAAATGCCGTAACTGGTCACTGTTCTGAAAACAGCCTGACAGAATAAGGGTTTAAGGCCGTTCGACCGAAAGGTTTTTCGGGCAGGATCGCATTATACCGCTCAGATGCAGCAGATTGTAAATAAGAACTTCGAAGGCAGGATCGAGTTCCTCCTCTCCGCCGGTGAGCAGAAGGTGAGACTCTCCCAGGACGCGAGACAGGAACTTCTCAGGAAGTTCCGTGAAATGATTGAGGGATTCCCTGACAATGGATTCCCACAAGTGCTATATTGATGGTTGGAGCCTCGGATAGTTGATTACAACGAAGCCGGAACATTCAGAGAAGCCGATAAGCAGGGCTTAAGTCTTAAGCCCAACTGTAGCGGGAGCTCCTTCACATAGTTGAATAGTTGTAAAGTGCAGCAATGCTTATATGTATTTCATGCTGGATTCAATGAGCCAGCTGATTACTTGATTCAATTACATGGAGCCAAATCCAGATGGGGCAATGACAACACTTCTCACAACGGAGACGGAATCGATTCAAATCTTCATATTACGCGACGGAGGATCATAGCCATAATACTTTCACTGATTGTTGTTTCTGCCGCTGTCATCGTGATACAGTCATCACGCAGGAGTGTGATTCGCCAGAATGGCATTCCCGTATCATTTTCCGTTGCTCCTTCCGTGATGCCTGTGGCGCACAGTTATCTGTCATATGTCACGACAACTCCCTCAAATCTGACGCTGCTGGGTGAGGAGATACAGCTGTGGTCACTACCCGCACCTGAGATTAGTAAGACTGTAGTGACGCGCAATTTCAATGTCACGCCACTCATTCAGTCATGGGCAAACTCGACAGGGAATTTGACCGCAATGCTCCCACTGTATTCGCTTGTCAACATGAACAACTGGACAGCGTTCTACAGATCACAGGACGAAATAGGCTCTCAGACGTCGCTGCAGCTGATGGTCACGTACGTTTTCAGATACAACAGCACCATGGAAGAGATATTCCAGTATTCCCACAGCGTGCCTTATGATCCGGCCGTAATGGGTCCCAAGTCCGTGTTCGCGATTTCAGTGCATCCGAATCTGAATGCCGTGCCTTCGTTTCTGAGCACTTCGGTCGATCTTGGAGCACAGTCTACTGCTCTCGGGGTTTTACCGAACAGGCTGCCAGGCTGCGACCCTTACAATCCATACCAGTATGTGTGGGTCCAGATAAATCAGACGGTCTTTAACAATTACAATATCCCCATGGCTTGGGGTAATGACAGCAACGGAACTTCTCAAATGATCGTAGCGATTACAATCGGCAGTACTGGTGCATCGACCAATTTCAATGCAGGGACGGGATACAACGAAGCAGGCACAAACTCATTTTATGTTGGCAACAGCGCCTACTCCTCTATTGATGTAGGTGGTACAGCGAGTCTTTCCCTGTGGCCGCCCTCAGTCAGCAAGCCCCAGCAGTCTGGATACATCTGGTTTCAGGGCACAGTTGTAGTCACTGGCTACAGGGAAAAGAAAGTGGACACGTGCACAAAACAATGGTGGTGGCTCAATAATTACATGACTATTCCGGGTATTTCTTCGCTTGATTCGAATAACAGTGCGCTCATTGACGGCTACACATACGATGCTTACAATGCGAGTTCTCCTTACACAAGTCCACAGGCGCTCTCAACACTGAAATGGACGGCGGCGTTCGTTCACAAGTATTATGCAAACCTCAGCGTAGGCTCGGAACTGCAATGGGCGTCGATGTACTCCAGCGTGACTGGAAATTACAACAACATTCAAGGTAAAATCAGTGGTGTCATCGGCCTCGGACTGTCTATAATCGGTCTGATTACGACGGTCGCAGCAGGGGACGGATGGTCTCCAGGCAGCGGATGGGCGAACATTCCTCTGGATATACTGGCGATCACCGGATTCGTCAGCAGCGTGGCCGGCCTTCTTCTGAGCGGCACTGTGAGTGCAAGTGGTTCTTCCACCATATTCAGCGGTGATTTTCAAAATTCCGGCAATCCGTACACAGGCGGCAACACTCTTGAGCTTACCGATTACCAGCTGAACGCTACTGCAGGTTTCAACGGTAATCAGTACGTGTTTCCTATCATGGACGGCCTATGTACTTTACCATCGTAACTCATAATGGCGATTATGCGATGCTCCCTCCAAGATGTAACGTATCGCTTCAACCGCGAGTCTGCATGCTCTGTGTATGTGTGAATAGATTCCAAACGCCGTGCCGGCTGTCGGACGCGTATACGCATTGAAAGTAGAAACCGTCAATTACGCTGCTGTATGCGATTCACAGCGGTGGTAGAGTGTTGCCGACAAAATATAGAACAAAGCATTTTAAATATACCCATCAATCGGTCTAAGCAAACGATGCTCCGAGGTCAAAAAACAGCCGTGGTATTTGTTGCTGCTTTAATGATACTCAGCGCAGCCCATGATTATGGCAGCCGGACCTCAAATCAGGCAATTAGCAGTCCACCCGCTGCATCATTCAGTTCTCCGGGCGTAAACAGCTCACTGACCGGCTCGGTCTATCTCACATCGAATAATTCGACCATGTTTCCGACGCCCGTATGGGCATTTTCAAAGACTCCTTCAAAGAATATCAATAATAACTCAACAAAGATATCACTCAGCCTTTCGAGTGCCACATCCGGCTTTGTTTTATTCCACCCCGGGGAGACCGAAACAAACCAACAGACTGCGTCGATACCTCCGCCCACAAGCAGTTCAGCCCACGGCTGGATTACTCCCTTTACACTGAACAAAATTATCCCTGCCGGTAACTGGTCGTTGGGTGTCGGGATAAATCACACGGGCGGAATTCTTGGCACGGGCATCATCGCGCTCAACGCCAGTCTGTATATTTGGAATTCTTCACTTTCGACGTTCACGTATGTTGCAGCATTTCAGAACTCCAGCGTGAATCTGGTGAACATGTCTATTTCCAACCAGGTGGTCAACCTCAGCGGAAAAGTTCCAAGACTTTCGCTGGACACAAGTCAAGACATTTTCGTCGAATACTATCTCTCGCTGAATGGTTTTCTCTCCACCGCGACTTACACATTCATTTTGGATTCCGGCGGCCCTTCCGATTCTTCGTATTTTGTCAGTTATCCTGATTTCGGATGGCTGAACGGTTCCGTGCATCCTGCCAACAGCACTGTCAGTGTCAACAACAGCATCGTCGGATCCGTTCAAGGCGGTCTCTTCAATATCACGCTCGGCCCGGGGACATACTGGATCAATGTTTCTCTTGCAGGATACCGTAATTATTCGGGTCAGATTGCTGTGGTTTCGGGCTATTCGGCATACCTCAACGTGACTCTTCAGAAAGAGTATGCCGTGGACGTGGCAGAGAATGGTCTGGCTGCGGGTACACAGTGGTCCGTGAATCTGTCCGGCATCGGCAGAGTGCTTTCAACTAACTCCACGCAATACAGTGCGGTCAACGGCACCTACAATCTGAGCGTAGGAAGCGTTTCAGGCTACCACGTCGCTTCTTACCCGCGCAATGTGACTGTCAATGGCAGTCAGGTAAGCATACTGTTGACTTTCACTGTGGCGACATATGGCATCACTTTCAGCGAAAACGGGCTGCCCCTGCCGATGCTCTGGGGCATTTCAATAAACGGCGTGAACCACACGTCTGAGACATCGAGCATTTATGTCAATCTGCCAAACGGTACCTACAGTTTCGCGGTGCTCCATGTGCCTCACTACGCAGTAACGCCCTCCTCCGGCAGCCTTAAAGTTTCCGGCAGCACCTATCCGATGACTCTGAATTTCTCTCTCCTCAACTATACCGTCTTCTTCAGGGAGAACGGTCTGCCTATTGGCACAGAATGGTCCGTTACACTACATGGCCTGTCTCAGAAATCAAACAGAACTGTCATCACATTCAACGAACCGGAAGGAACATACAATTATTCAATTACCATCCAGAACGGTTACAGGATCATCAACGGCACCGGAGCTGTTACAGTCGCAGGCGGAAACGTGACAATAAACGCAACATTTCTTACGCTGAAGAGAACCACCGGCAACGTATTGTCACAATCCCAGGGGCTATTCTATTTCCTCATTATCGTTATCGTTCTTGTTCAAATTGAGGTCATCGCATCCATGCTCTACTTCAGGAGGAACAGATCCAAAGGCGCTCGCGGAAACGCTGATTCCCCGGCAAAACCGGTTGGAGGCGAGCCCGGAACTTCTTCACGCCCGGTCTCCCAGATACTCGCCGGGTCCGCTGCTGCAGCGTCATCCCCAGCCGCTTCAGATGCTCCGCATCCGGACGTAATGACTGCGGATAGAGCTTCTTCCGCGGCTTCCGCCGCGCGCGATTTCGCCCCGGAATCTATGTTCGAGTACGGCTGCACTTACGCTGTCTTTGAGGAAACGGCCGAGAAGTCCCTGTCATTGTTCGAAGTCGCGCTTAAGAAGGGACTCAAGGGAATATGTTTCACGCGGGAATTCCCGGACAGGCTCTCAAAGAAGCACGACTTATCCGGTGCATTGGTCATATGGCTGTCTAACATCGGAAGCCAGAATTCAATTCGGCCTAAAGACCTTGAAAAAATTACTCTTCAATGCAACGAAGCACTGAACTCTTCGCAATGCATAATAATGATTGACGGACTGGAATATCTCATAACAAATAACGGTTTCATAAGCGTTCTGAAGCTGCTTCAGTTCCTCAGAGACGCTACGGCCGTTAACCGTTCCATACTGATAATATCGATAAACCAGCACGCAATAAAGGACAGCGAAGTCAATCTGCTGAGAAGAGAAGTCGACAGGATAATAGAATAGTATCACTTTTCACGGACCTGTCAAAGATAAATAGAGTGTACTCCTTTCTGCCTGTCAGGCAGGACAGGACCACGGAGGAATGTGATTGAGAATTGCAATCAAATCTTTATTCTCATTCTTCGCTCATAATAAAGCCGACGTTAAACAAGGTCAGGTCATGGCTCATGAAGCTCGTTATCGGGTGTCCTGCGCGACTCCCCGGCCTGCAGACTCGACAAGCCACACTGTTAATGCTTTCCGTATGTGTGCGGCTGTCGCAGTCGCCGCAGCTCTGATACTGTCCGGCCTTTCCATTTATTTGATTCGGGCAAATACGGCATCCGGTCCAGTTGCCACCGTTTCCGGTCCAAGCACAGCACAGCTCATTCACGGGCCTTATGCTTCATCGGGTCCGACGGAGCTGCCGATGCTGAAAGGAGCAACATCCATCGGTTTGGTTCCAGGCTCAATGCCAATGTACCTTACCGTAAGCTTCAAAATCAGAAATGAGCAGCAGCTTGTCACTCTCATAAGCGAACAGCAGACACCCGGATCCCCGTTGTATCATCATTTCCTTTCTCTCAGTCAGTTCCAGCAGTCGTTCGGTCCGACGTCTCAGGTATACAACGAAGCACTTTCCTATTTCACCGCAATGGGTTTTACACAGGTTCCGACGGGAACAACAATGACGCTTGCCTTCCGGGCGAGCGCGGGGGACGTCGGCAGTGCTTTCAAAACACAGATAGGATTTTTCAGACTGCATAACGGTTCGACTGTTTATTCAAACATACGTTCTCTGTCCCTGCCTGTACCAATTTCATCGTCGATTTCCTCGGTGAACGGCATGACCGATATTGTCAAAATACACACGGGACTGGTTCATTCCCCGTTCTTCGAATACGGCGGCTACCTTCCGTTGGCGGCTTCATCTTCCGGAACGTCACAGTATTCGAACATGAGCAGGGCCGTGAATTTTACGAAACCCGGTTTCCTTTATACCGGCAAATCCTTCCCATATGGTCAGTGGCAATTCCTGAACCCATCGGTCCTGGGAACGGCCTACAACGCAACACCTCTTTACGCGTTGGGCGACAGAGGACAGGGGACCACTATCGCTGTTGTCATGGCCGGCGGCTACAACCCGTCTGACCTCGCCACTTATTCAAAAATGGTGTTCAACAGCTCCAGCCAGATACTGAACAGACTTACGCCATATCCAGTTAACGGCGGCACTGCCAACGCCACGCTTCCAGGCGCGGTTCTCCAGACCGGAGGCGACGCATTTGAATTCACGCTGGATATAGAATATTCCGGCACGATGGCTCCCGGGGCCCACATCGATGCGGTATACGGTCCGAGTCTCAGTACGGCGTCTCTTGTCAGTGCATACGCGAAACTCACCACAATTTCTCCCCTGCCAAACGTCATAACAAACAGCTGGGGAGGGTCTGAGGACACGTGGTGGAATCTCTATGGTCCCTCCTGGCAGAGCGCCGGCGCCCTGGAGAATTATTTCATGGAACTCACCAGCATGGGCTCAACCATACTTGCATCGTCCGGTGATCAGGGCGGATACGATTCATTTTCCGGCCTGCTGTCAACATCCATTCCAGCCTCCTCTCCATATGTGGTTGCTGTTGGAGGTGTTCGCACGACAGTGTCAAATGCCACCGGTGTCCAGTTCCCGTCCCCCTCTCAATATTCAGTCAATGCGACTGTTGCGCCGTTCGGTTTCAGCGAAACTTCCTCCTATCCGGCATGGTTCCCGAATTACACACTGAATGCCAGCAGTCCTCGAAATGTGACTTCCAACTCCTACTGGTACACACCGGGATTTACCCCGTCTTCCCCCGATTTCGCATCCGGCGGAATCGGTCTGAGCTACTGGTTTGAGCAGCCCTGGTGGCAGCACGGAAAGTCAGTGCCGTATACAGGACGCAGGATGGTGCCGGACGTATCGGCGGAAGCAGATTTCAATCAGACCGTTTATTTCGGCGGCGCCTGGAATTTCTTCTGGGGCGGCACCAGTTTTGCATGTCCTACAATCGCCGGTGAATTCGCCCTGCTCGATACGTATCTCAACTCTACTGCCGGCAATTCATCGAACCGGTCTGGTTATTACCTCGGACTCGCCCAGCCTCTGCTCTATAATCTGGGCAACGATCCTCATCTGCCGCTTGTTCCGTACTCTCAGATAAGTTCGGGTGGAAACCCGTGGGACAATTACGCGAGCGCGGGCGGGCTCGGATGGCCAGGCGGCCAGAACTGGCCCTATGCGTACGCTGCGCCCCTGCGAGGCTGGAATCTTCTGACGGGCTGGGGCGTTCCGAACGTTGCCGGCATGGTGCTTGATGCTGCAGCGCTGCTCTCAAAAAGTTCAAGCTACAACCAGTTCTTCGTCGAATTGAACGGCTCAACTCCTGCTGCTCTTCCGGGCGACGCAACATACACCTTTACACTGGTGAACTCTACAGGAGCACCTGTTTCCGGCGCCAATGTAAGCATGGCATTCACATCCGCAGACGGCGTGACAAACTACAGTGCCGCTACGACTAACGCGACCGGGCGTTTCTCTTTTGCCGCCGGCGGCCTGCACGGCTATCTGTCTCTTTACAGTTCCCGCCTGCCGTCCCTGTCTTCCGGCTTTGCGTCCATATGGATATCGCTGCCCAACCTCTCTTCAGGGATTGTTTCAGTCACTGTGCTTGGAGCCGGTCATTCGGTAATGGGCGGATTTGATTTCTTCAACGGATTCCTGAGCCCGAACTATCCCGCGCTCGGCAGCCTGATGCCCAATACGGTCAGGGTACTTGTAACATACAAGGCGACTCCGACTTCCGTCGCCGTGCCTGTATACAATGCGATGTTGCTCGCTTCTACTCCCAGCGAACCCTACTTTTCCTCTCCTCCTGCATACACCAATCCTTACTATACCGCCCTTTCCTCCCTCAATTATACTCCCGCGAGATCTCTCAGCTTCACCAACCTTTCCGGAATAGCATATGTGGAAACATGGAATGTGCAGCATCCTGAGAATTACACCATATTCGCATCATATCGCGGCCTCACCAACGCGACTCACCTCGCTGTCACACCACGCTTCAATATACAGTCGCTCAACACATTCTCCTCCACAGAAGGCACCAGGGCGGGCGGCAGTCCCGGCTACATAGGCAGCGGCGCCAACAGCACGATAATAGCGCCGGCAGTTGCCGGCGTTGGAGATCAGTATACCATGTACATTCGCGTCACCTACTGGAACGGTGCCCCCGCCGCTTTTGTTCCGGTGGATTTGGCATCGCCAAACCTTGTGTCCCCGCCGTTCTCCCCTGTTCCGATTCAGGGCACGAGCACAGTCACCAACGCTTCAGGCATCGCCGCACTTACGATTGACTATGGTGTATCGATAGCCTCGCAGTCTTCCCAGGGTATGCTTCTGATACAGGCGTTCAACGACACCTATCCGTCGGAATCCATGCTCACTCCTTCCACAAATCTTACCGTGCTGACCAATGACAGCACTTCCGTTGTGCTGTTTCTGGGCCAGGCATTCGGCACGGCCTACACAACAATACTGCTCAGCTCCGGCTCAGTTCTGTACACGCCGTTCATAGGCACAAGCGGCGCCTACGGCAATTTTTTCATTGAAAGTCCGACTTTCGCACCTCTCAGCTCATACAACAACATAACCTCTATATCATATTCAGTCGACGGAGTAACTCCGGTCAAAGTTCCCCTGCCGTCGGCAGGTCAGAACAGTTTCCTGTGGTCCTTCCCCCTGTCCGGTCTCTCTCCGGGCCAGCACACTCTCGCCGTAATGTTCAATGACTCGCACGGTTTTGCCTATTCCGTCGACTACGTGTTTTATGTGATAGGCAGCGGTACCAATCCGGGACCCGCAGTTTCGTTCACATCTCCATCGCAGGGTTCATACGTTTCGGGCCCGACAACGGTTTCTTTCACATCAACGCAGTCCCAGTATCTGCTTTCGGAAACACTCAGGATCAATCAGATATCGTACAACGTCCGCGGCCTGACGTCATTCACATTCAACGCTTCCACATTCGGCTACGGTGTGATGACGATCACGCTGACCTCTGTCAATTACAACGGCGTCTCGGCATCGACCTCCCTGCTGCTGTATGCCGCTCCGCAGCTCAGGCCCGTTGCGGCGATAACTTCGCCCACTCCCGGCAGGGTCTTCAATTCAACAGACAGCGTTACAGTCGGCTTCTATTATTCAGGCGACTACATATCATCTGCGACTCTTCATGTTACGGGCCCCTCAACAAACGCATCCTACAATGTCAATGGAATGTCGTCCTACACTCTCAGCAGGCTGGCAAAAGGAACTTATCATCTCACGTACACTGTGACAAGCGCTGACGGATCATCAGGCACGGCCTCAGGCAACTTCACTATACTTTCGACTCCGGCCCAGACTGCCGGCGCGGCGTTCACTGACATCTCCCCGCTGGCAGGCGGTCTTATGGCTGCCCTGTTCCTCGCCGGCATACTGATCGGACTGTTCATCGACCGCGTGAGAAAGAGACCGCCTCCGAAAGTGCCGTGATTTGCTGTTGCATGATGCAGACGCCGGCGCACAGGTGTGCGTGACCGCCGCAGACCGTAACATATTACTTGTTGTCGCGTTTAGCGTGAATCGGAGATATTGTGCATGGAATGCAACGGCTGCCTGTTTCCGGACGACCTGCTGTACGCCGATGATGCAGAACTCTGGTTAAGACCGGACGGGTCTGACTACGTGGTTGGAATGACGTCCGCGGTTCTCTGGACTGCGGGAAAGGGTGCGAAACTTTCGCTGAAGGCCAGAGGCAGTCTGGTCAGAAGCGGCAAGAGTCTGGCCACAATAGAGAGTGTGAAATATTTCGGCTCTCTCAGGACACCGTTCGACTGCCTGATTGTGGATGTCAACGCCTCTCTTTCCAGTGAGCCACTGACCACTTCCTCCATTTACGGCAGGGACTGGCTTGCCGTCGTCCGTGCAGTCGATCCGGACGGCGCCAGAGCAAGGCTCGTCAGCGGTGCAAGTGCGCACGTTCTCTTTGAGAGGAAAATATCTTCTCTTCACCTGAACTGTTTCGCCGCGCTTCCTGATGTGGAAATGCTGGAGATAGGTACGGAATGCAACGCCGTGCTCACCCGCCTCAACGAGGCGTTTTCCGGGAAGGGTGCCAATTACGTGGTGCATCTGGTGACTGACGACCCGACTTCACCCATCGAGATGATACGGTGGTCAGACGAGACCGGAAATAAAATAAAGGAGAGGAAAAAAATTGATAATCTGTTCCACTTCACGCTCGTCAGGGCGTGAGTCCGGATTATTTCTCTATCGGTATGCCCACGGAGTTTCCCCACTCAGACCATGAGCCGTCGTAATTCCAGACATTGCCGTAGCCGAGGAGAAAGCGAAGCACGAACCACGTGTGCGATGACCTTTCTCCTATCCTGCAGTAGGTTATGATGTTCCTGTCAGGCGTGATGCCCCTGGACTCGTACAGCTTTTTCAGCTCGTCGGCGCTCTTGAATGTGCCGTCCTCGTTGACTGCCTGCGACCACGGTATGTTGGCCGCTCCCGGAATGTGACCTCCCCTCTGAGCGCCCTCGTTCGGATACTCCGGCGGTGCAAGTATCTGACCCGTGTACTCCGCCGGACTCCTTACGTCGACAAGCGCCCAGTTCTGCTGTCCTGTTGCCTTTTTCACATCACCTGCAAAGGCCCTTATTTTCGGATCGGGTTCGCGGGCACTGTAAGATGTCCGGGGATACGACGGCACATCCTTAGTAACGGGGCTGTCTTCAGCCAGCCACTTCTTCCTGCCTCCGTTCATCAGCTTTACGTGTTCCACACCGTAATATTTGAAGTCCCAGAATGCGTATGCGGCAAACCAGTTGTTGTAATCCCCGTACAGCACAATGGTCGTGCCGTTGCTTATTCCCGCTCCTGCAAAAAGTTCCTCCAGCTGCTTCCTGCCAAGTATGTCCCTGGTTATCTGATTATTCAGATCCTTTCGCCAGTCAAAGAGCACAGCTCCGGGAATGTGTCCCTGATTGTAGTTAGGGGCCGGATCGTAATCCACTTCAACGATCCTGACGCCTTCTCTGTTGAGGTTCTCCCGAACCCATTCCGTGCTGACAAGTACATCGCTGTTTGCATATTCCATGTTATTACCTTCCGTTCCTATAACGGCGTAATATTTCAAGTTTATTTAGCCGGGTTCGAGACTGTTGCATAATGATTCAATCGTCCTGAGTCATGTCCTGAGCCTGCAGCCCCGGAATATGGGCAAAAGTGCAGAAAGACATAATTATCAGGGGAGCATAGTTGCGGGATGGTGTAGAAATTGGCAGACAACAAGCACGTGATGCACTGTTCCTACTGCGAACTGAGGATTGGTTTCAATCCGGAAGCGGAAAACGTGGATGTGCCGCTATTCTGTGATGACGACTGTTACGCGCATTATAAGGAAAAATATCCGGACAAGGTCAGGGAAGGCTGGCCCTGATCGGGCACCATGTTTATCGCGCCCCTTTTAAGTGTGTATGCGCCGACAGGCGCGCTGCCATGCAGCAGCCTTTTATTTGAACCGCTCTTTTAACCACCTGTGGTAAAATGAATTTTGACCTCAACGAAGAGCAGAACCTTATCCAGTCGACAGTCAGAAATTTTGCTGAAAACGAGGTGCTGCCCATTGCCTCCTCGATTGAGGAAGAAATGCGCTTTCCGACAGAGCTGATTCCAAGGATGGCATCTCTGGGTCTGATGGGGATGCAGGTCCCGGAAGAGTTTGGCGGAAGCAGCCTGGACACTGTAAGCTACTCCATTGCCGTGGAAGAGCTTGCCAGAGTCAGCGCTTCTGTTGCGATCATAGTATCTGTTCACAATTCGCTCGTCATCTATCCTTTTTACAGGTACGGGAATGACGTTCAGAGGAGAAAATATGTTTCGGCGCTCGCATCCGGAGGAAAACTGGGCGCCTACTGCATAACCGAAGCAGGCGCAGGTTCCGATGTCTCCAATGAGAGAACGGTCGCGAAGAGGAAGGGGGACAGCTACCTCCTGAACGGGGAAAAACTGTTCATTACAAACGGGGAGAAGGCAGACCTGTTTTTTGTAATGGCCAGGACGGGCGCAACGGACAGGACGAAAAACCTCAGCGTATTCATAGTCGAAAGGGAGACGCGCGGTCTCGTAGTGTCGCCGCCGGAAAAGAAGATGGGCCTCAACGCTTCCGGTACTGTTTCCGTCACATTCGAAAATGCCGAGGTTCCGGCCGAGAACCTCCTTGGAGAGGAGGGAATGGGAATGAAGATTGCGCTGTCCACCCTGGACGCCGGAAGAATCGGCGTTGCCGCCCAGAGCGTGGGCATTGCACAGGGTGCACTGGAAGCTGCCGTGAACTATTCCAGACAGAGAGAACAGTTCGGAAAGAAGATATCAGAGTTTCAGGCTATTCAGTGGATGATAGCCGACATGGCAACCTGGGTGGAGACCGGAAGGCTGCTGCTGCACAAAGCCGCATGCCTCAAGGATCAGGGAAAGGATTATTCGCTGCTCGCTTCGATGGCCAAGCTCTATGCATCTGAGGCTGCAAACAGAGTTGCTGACAGGGCGGTGCAGATACACGGAGGCATCGGTTATATCCGCGGAACTCCGGTGGAACGGTTCTACAGGGATGCGCGTGTGACCGAGATTTACGAAGGGACGAGCGAAATACAGCGCATGGTTATATCCAGAAAGATGCTGCAGTGACAGAAGGAGACGCGGAACGCTTCACCGGCTGCCGCTTTCGACGGCGCCTATTGCCCTGTCGAGTATCTCCACGGCAACATCTATCTGTTCCCGGCTGACATTGAGCGAAGGAATCAGCCTTATGCCGGATTTTCCACATCCGAGCAATATGAGTCCCATCCTGCTTGCTTCCGCCACAATCTTCTCACGTTCGTCGTGAGCGTAGGCTTTAGTCTTTCTGTCCTTCACCAGCTCGATCGCCAGCATGAGACCCAGCCCTCTGACATCCCCGATGAGTCTGTGTTTTTCCTGAAGTTCGACGAGTCTCTTCCTGAAATACTCGCCCATTTTCCCCGCGTTCTCAACCAGTCTCTCTTCATTGATGATTTCCAGAGTTGCGAGCGAAGCCGCACAGCCAACAAGGTTGCCGCCGAACGTGTTTGAGTGAGCACCTTCAACACCGAAATCCAGGTCGCTCCTGAACACAGTGGCGGCAATGGGTATGCCGGAGCCGAGGGACTTCGAAGTGGTCATTATGTCCGGTTCTATTCCCCAGTGTTCGATACCCCACAGTTTTCCGGTCCTTCCCAGCCCCGCCTGCACTTCGTCGTCAGCAAACAGTATCCCGTGCTTTTTGATTATTTTGTGTATGGTGGGATAGAATTCCTTCGGAGGAACTATGTAGCCTCCCTCTCCCTGCACAGGTTCGCCAAAGAGCACCGCCACCTCTTCGGGAGGAACAAACGTGCTGAAATACGTCTCTTCGAGTGTCTTGGCGCACCAGAGATCGCATGACGGATATTCGAGATGATACGGGCATCTGTAGCAGTTGGCAAAAGGTATGTGAGTGACGCCGTCCAGCGAGGGAAAGAAACGCTCCTTCTGCACAGGCTTGCTTGCAGTCAGCGACAGAGAACCCATCGTCCTGCCGTGAAACGCGCCTATGAACGCTATCATCCTTTTTCTGCCGGTCGACCATCTGCCCACTTTTATCGCAGCCTCTATCGCCTCCGTCCCGCTGTTGCTGAAAAATACCTTCTTCGAAAACGAGCCGGGCGTGATCTCCACGAGCTTCTGCGCAAGCGACGCCTGTATGTCATAGTAGAAGTCTGTGCCGGCAAAATGCATCAGTTCCTTCGATTGCCTGATCACAGCTTCGACGACCTTCGGATGACAGTGGCCCACATTCAGGACGCTTATTCCGCTTGAGAAATCCAGAAGTTTGTTGCCGTCAACATCCTCCACTACCAGTCCCTTTGCCCTTCGGGCAACGATCGGAAGGGCTTTGGTAGTCGTCGCAATGTATGAATTGTCCTTGGCTATGATCTCGCTGGCGGCAGGGCCTGGTGGAGTTACCTTAATGTCCGGTACATCTGGCATTCGGATTCACCCGTATTCCTGCCAATCATTACCGGTGGTATTTTAACATGCGAGTCACGTGCTGTCAGCAAATTGCGGCACGAAACCATCCTATTTTCGATAAAAATACACACAAAGTGCACAATGTCATGTTCGAACTGTTAACACTGTTTCGTATATCCGATACACATGCTTAATAAATAAAAATGTCCGAATATCGCAATCATTTGCAAAAAACGGTTCATCGCAGCCTGTCAGTTTGTGTCAATGTTCCCGGAGCTCTGCTGCACATTTCTGTACCCGAAATACTTATAAAAGGAACGTGTAATCGGGTCATCCCCTTCCGGGAGAGTCGCTATGAATACTTCAGTTTACACGAGGTTTGAGAGAGCACGCATTATCGGTGCCAGGGCCCTTCAGATATCCATGGGCGCGCCGATTCTCGTCGATGTGCCAAGAACGATGATTGATCCAGTCGAAATATCCCTGCTCGAATTCAGCAAAGACTTAATACCGATGACTGTTAGACGCAAAAAGCAGAATACATAGGCAGTGTAACCATGATTGGAGAACAGACTCAGGCGGCCGATCTTCTGATACCGGAAGACACTTACCTGACATCGGGAGTGCATATCGGAACGCAGCAGAAAAGCGCCGACATGAAGTCATTCATATTCAAGGTCAGGAGCGATGGCCTCTACGTTCTGGACGTAAAGCAGACAGACGCAAGGATCAGGGTTGCCGCGAAATTCCTGTCGAGATTCGAACCTTCCGGCGTCCTCGTTGTTTCGGCCCGTCAGTACGGGCAGAAGCCTTCGAAACTGTTTGCGGACAGGATCGGAGCAAGGACATTCCCCGGCAGGTTTGTGCCCGGAACCATGACGAATCCAAATCTGCCCGAGTTCACTGAGCCCGACGTGCTGTTTGTCACAGACCCATCGGCAGATCAGCAGGCTCTCCACGAGGCGCTGAATGTGAACATTCCAATCATCGGACTCTGTGACGCCAACAACGAGACAAGAAACGTTGATATGGTGATACCCACAAACAACAAGGGGAGAAGAGCACTTGCATGCATATACTGGCTTCTCACGCGCGAGGTTCTCAAAGCGCGCGGTGTGATAAAGACAGACGAGGAATTCACATCCACGATCGACGACTACGAAGCTACGATTTAATGGTGTGAGGAGGGGCTGCGGGTGCAGCCGCCTTTCTGTCTCCTGAATGCATCTTGCCGCAGATGTTTGACTGCATGTCTGCGAAACAGTTAATTCCCCACCGTGCGATCTGCATGCCGATGAGGCAGCCTGCGGTTTCCGGGGCATTCTATGATGAGGACCCTGACATCCTGCGCTCAAGCATAGCCCGGTGCTTCCTGTCCGCACGCGGACCGGGCGAGCTGCCTTCACAATCCAACATGGGCAGCTCCAGGCGCATCAGGGGTGTGGTGGTTCCGCATGCTGGCTATATCTTTTCGGGAGAAATTGCCGCCCACGCCTATCTCGGCCTGTGGAAGGATGGTCTGCCGGACACTCTGGTTGTCATCGGACCCAATCACTACGGCACTTCGCCGCATGTGTCGTTATCGGATGAGGACTTTGTGACGCCGCTGGGCGTTGCAAAGGTGGATGTCGCTCTGTCGCAGGAGCTGGCCGGCGGCATGGTGCGCTTCAGCAGCATCTCCCAGGCCTCAGAACATTCAATAGAGGTTCAGCTGCCCTTCCTCCAGTTTCTGAGGAAGGACATCACATTTGTCCCTGTGTGTATGGGCCGGCAGGATCCGGAACATGCTCTGACGCTCGGAAAGAGGCTCTCCGCCGCCCTTGCCGGACGCGATGCTGTAATTGTGGCCTCATCAGACTTCTCCCATTACGTGCCGCCGGAAATCGCAAGGAAGAAGGACGCTCTTGCCATCGACAGGATTGTGAAGCTCGATTCCGCAGGCCTGTACGAAACAGTCATATCGGAAGATGTGACGATGTGCGGATACGGGCCGGTTATGACCATGCTGCATGCGTGCGGCGGCAATGCGGGAACTGTCCTCGCCTACGGACACTCCGGAGAAGTCCGGCAAATGGATGATGTTGTAGGCTACTGTTCAATAAAAATCGAGTGAACCCGTATAACCGGGCCCACCTTGCTCTGAGTTATTTCTTCTCTTCTTCCTTGACGCCTGCTTCGGGTGCCTTCTCCGTGCTGTCTGCTTTCTTCTCTCCGCTCGTCTCTCCGCCCTTCAGATGCAGCCTGTGACCCGTGTATGCCATGAATGCGATGGCGACGGCTAAGAGCGTTATCAGTCCCCACAGCAGTGAACCCAGGCTCACTCCGCCCACAACGTTGTAATTCCATACGGGTTCGGAGTTGGACACAGCGAAGTTCTGAAGCGCGCTGCTGTAGCCGCCGTTGCCGTCAACGGCAGAGACGCCAAGTATGTAGTTGCCGTTGCCGAGATTCGAAGGCACAGTGTACTGAAGTGATCCGCTCGTTGAGGTGACGGTGTATGTGACTGTGGAAGTGGATAGGCCAAGCACCTGAATCCCTATCGTATAGACGGGAGAGCCGGAGGACATCTGGTAGGTCGAGATGTGGTAGTATATCGTTATGTGCTGACCCGCCACGTAGGTTCCGGTCACATAGCTGGAACTGGACATTGTGACGAAGAGCTGGAAGCCGGTCTGCAGATATATTGAACTGTAGGCATTGACCGTTCTTCCGGAAGTGCTGTTGGCAGCGATGACTTCAATGGTGTAGCTGAACGAAGGCACTTTGGGCACGGTGAAAACAAACGACGTCTTCAGCGTGCTGCCGCTCATTATCGTGTTTCCCGCGTTGTCGGTTATTGTGTAGTAGTATGTCGGAGATGAGAAGCCCTGGCCCATAACATAGTACGAGACCTTCACATTCTGGGACGGCACATAGTTGTTTACACCGGTGCTGAGCACCAGCATTGCCTCGGCAACCTGCACGTAAACAGTGGTGGAAGCCTGGTTTCCGGCGGCATCAGCTGCATTTACACTGAGGCGCATTTGGCCCCACAGTCCCTGAGGCAGCTGGAACGTGATTGTTCCTGTGGAACTCGTTCCTGCTGTTATCGCTCCACCGTTGATGGCCGCGGAATAGGAGGCTGTTGCTCCTGTGACTGCACTGCCGTTCGTTACCAGCTGCCAGGCTGCGCTGAACTGGCTGCCGCTCACATACACTACCTGAGACGGCACAACCACCAGCGTGTACTGCGCTGTCTGCTTTATGAGGTCGAACGATGTCGTTGATATGCTGTTCCAGCTGAATGCCGATGTGCTGGCGTTGACCGTGTATGTGCCCAGGGATGCATTGGACGGAAAGACAACGACGAAGGATGCCTGTCCCTGGCCGTCGGTGGAAAGTCCCTTCTGGCTGTAGGCAGAGAGCTGTTTGTCCATGAATGATATGTTTGCGTAAACCGTAGCACCGGCCACAGGTGAAGTCTGGAATCCCCTGAATCCGTTGACATATGCATTGACGGTGACAAGCACCGGCTCGCCGGGTGTGTACGATATGGATGATGTTGCCACGTCGCTGACGAGTTCGTTCACGCCGACATCAACTGTCGTCTGGGCACTGTGACCGTACTGGTCCGTAGCCTTCAGTGTGATGCTCACAACGGATCTGAAATTCGTTGAAGCGGGTATCTGTATGTTCAGGGCGCCTCCGGATACAACTCCGCTCTCAGTCTGCTTGCCTCCGCTGTTAGTGTAGTTGAGCGTGTATGTTACGCTTGCACCATTAACCGGTGCGTCATTGGAAGTGTTAGTCACAGTGTAAAATATGGAGGCCGGTTCGCCCGGAACGTACGTGTATTCATTCGAATAGGCATGAATCGCGATCGCCTGGAATGATATCACCGTCGAATAAAACTGGTAGCCGTTGGACGCTTCTGAAACATTGAATACGTAATAACCGTCCGGAACACTGTAGTTGACGTAATACGATGCATTCCAGTTGCCGGAATTCACGGGGCTGTTTGTCAGGTTGAAGTACGTTGTGCCTGTGCTGAGACTGACAATTGTGGCGTTGACATTACCGTCAAACGGCTGGAACTGTCCGTTGAATGTCAGCAGCAGTCCCTGACCGTACACGTTATTCGAGGACGGCGGAGATATGGTCACCTGGTTGTTTATGATGTAGTAAATACCATTGCCTGTCTGCGGATAACTCGCTGAGGAACCGGCCGGTGTTCCTGCAAAGTAAGCAGTAAGGTTGTACTTCGCCGGACCTATGTAGACATTCGCTGCCGGGAAATTGACAAGGCTCACACCGAAATCATTCGGCGAATAGTATCCCACAAATTGCCGATAGCCGTTGGGGTAGCCGGCAGGTGTTGTCAGCAGATATATCTCAAGACCAGCGCTAGTGTTTCCGCTCATGGGATTGCCGAACTGATCGGTTGTTTTCGTGTACGCATAGACATCGCTTGTGCTGAGAACATACATGTTGGGCGTGTTGTAGTTCGGGAGCGTCATCTCTATGGATGTCGAGTACACCGGATATAAGATTTTCAGGCTGGTATTCGCAATCTGCGTGCCAGCAATCGATGCTTCCAGCAGGTAGTTGCCGATAGGCATTCCTGTCAGATCAAAGAATTGAAAATTGGAAGAAACCCAGGACTGGTATGTTCCGGAGGAGGACGTTATCACATTCTGCGTGCTGACCGTCTGTCCGCCGGTGCTGTTCACGAGTGAAACCGTCACCAGCGTACTTGGCGCTGCGTTGTAAATACCGTAGAAGAGCGCTCCGTCAACTGTGAATTTCGACTGTACTGTTCCATAGGCGTTGTTCGCCGTCAGAGATGCCGATGTGGCGGCCGATGCGTTTCCCGTCGGAACCACTATAAGCAGCGCTGAAACAATCACGAACATAGCGATCATGCATGCTGTTAATTTATTCATATAGGCACACCATGAGCATTTTCTCGGTTTTCATCGGTAGTTTCTGCTTTTAACTACCTTTCTAGACAAAAATCGAATAAGGATTCTCAGAACGTGTCTGAGGCCGATGATGCGGCAGACTCGTGACTGGCATACCGGGAAGCGGCAGTCAGGAACCGGGTTTTCCCCCGTTCCGGAAAACGGCGACGAGGGTCTCCGGCTCAGAAGGGAAGGATGTATGTCTCCTTCACCGTATTCAGGACCACCTGTGTCATCGTCCTCTCAATATACTCCATTGTCGCCACCTTCTTGATGAACGCATTTAGATCATTCCTGCTTGCAAATCTGGCAATAATTATGGAATCCCACTCGCCTGTCACGTCATACACAGCGGAGATGTGCTTGTCGGCTGCAATTTTTCTCTGGACATCCATCAGCTTGCCTTTCGATATCTGGACGCCGATGATGGCTGTCATGTCGTATCCCGTCTTCGAAGGATCAACAAGCGTGGAGTACCCCGTGATTACACCCTCGCCTTCCATCTTCTTGACCCTCGAGGAAACGGTGTTGAGAGACATGCCAAGCTCTCTCGCAATGTCTCTGTAACTCTTCCTGGCGTTCTCCTGCAAAACTCGCAGTATCGACAGATCCGTTCTGTCGAGCTCAAACTCGGACATTTCTGGGGCTCCTTGAGACCTATATGCAACGGTGAATTTCAAACCTGCTGCCGTTCCTCGCACACGGCCGCCTCATATCTGCAGCCAGGTGTCGATGAAACTGTCCACGACATTGTCCAGAAATGTGGATCTGTATGTGATTATTACCCTGACAACCTCGTCGACGTCTGTGACCTCATATGTCGTTCTGCTGCTCGATCTGTTCTCTTTCACTATGCCTGTCATGAGCAGTTTCCTGAGATGAAATGAAAGCGCGCTTTTTGTAAATTCAAACTGGGACAGTATACCATCGAATGTGCTGTTTCCGTTCTGAACGAGGTATATTGCTATTCTCCTCGGTGTCTTCAGTTTCAGGACGGAAAGCATCTCCCTGTCAAATCTGCTTACCTTCTGCTGAACATAATACCTCTTTCTGAAACCGTCGTCAGCAGATGTGAGGAGTTTCAAATCCTCAAGTACTCCGAGATGATACTGCACGAGTCCGAATTGCATCGACAGTTCCCTCTCTATCTCCCTGGCATAGGTTCCAGGCCGTTCGCTGATGAACTGGAAGATCCTTCGTCTTGTTTCGAGGGATAAGGGGTCTTTTTCCATCCACTTCCCACATTATTTGAACACTGATGCGTAGAAGAAGAACAGAACGGCAAGGTCAAGGATGCTCATCAGCGCAAGCAAATCCGCGTAAGCCGCGCTCCCTGTCAGCGCAATATAGAGAATGAACACCTCCTTGATGAAGTAGAAACCAAACGCGACAGAAAGCAGAGTCGTCTTCACGCTCTTCACTCTCAGCGAGCTGATGAGCGACACTACGAGCAGCAGCAGTGAGAAGCCCAGCACCAGGAATATCAGAAACAGCACAATTTCATTCAACGGACCATCATCCTTCGGTACAGGCGGGTCATTTACTTTAAACCTAAAGTAATATACTGTGAGGCACGGATAATCCTCAAATCCGGTTCACTTTCGAGTTGCCGCTTTACGCCGATCGTGCCCCGCATGGGTGAGCCTGAGATGCCAACTCTCCCGCAGTGCCACTTTCCTCTGCTCAATTGCCCGGATTTTTGTAGCCAAAACGGTTTTCTAAACAATTATATAGTGTTATCACGAAATGAAACGACCGCACGGACAGATGTGATTAAAATGGGCGCAAGGAAAAGGATGCTGCTTCTGGGGATTGCAATTTCATGCATGCTGGCCGCGAGCATCGTTCAGGTTCAGTTACAGGTACATTCACAGGCTGCGGCTGCGACGGATGTCGCGCCACACACGCTTGTCACGTATCCGAATTTCCGATTCCAGTCCATTCTCAACGGGTCTTTTTACGGCTCAAATTCCTCAACAACTCTTTTTTCACCGTTCGTTGTATCTAACGGCTCTTTTGTGCACGGAAGATATGTTAATTTTGTTATGGGCTATGGAAGCGAAGTATTGCCAAACTCTGTGAGCGTGAACGGACCTGAAATTTTCAATTTTCATCTTAACCAGAGCCCGATATCCGGCTCCTCTTCCCAGTTATTCAGTTCCATGCTCTTTCTCTCCACATCTTCTTCATCTTTCACTCAGGGCGTCAAGGGGCCGATTTTTTATCTCTATTCAAATTCCATGCTGATCATAATCCACGACGACCCTCAGGGAATAATGCAGTTTTACACCAACAATGAAACAGTATTCGTCTCCGTGTCTCTGTCCATCGGTCTGACACTTTCGAGCAGTCTCCAGTCAGGCATGCCTGTCCAGAAGAGTTTCAGCACGTTGACATATTCAAATGCGAACATGACCGGTTACATCATGACAGGCGGCCCCAACATGAGCTCCAACTCGACTGCGATCAATCAGATTTCCAGCTATTATGAGGTGCAGACAACTTTGGCCGCCTACTCGTTTCTCTCCACCTTCCAGGTGCCAAACACAGTCAGCACCTTCAACTCGGCCCTGACCTACCTGGCGCAGGGAATGGCAAAAGGGGTAGTGTCGTACCTCGCATCGGCGACCATGTCCGGCGGCGCTTTCTCTTACGAGTCTTCGTATGCTCTTCCGTCAGTATCTGTCACGTCGGTCAGCGCGCCGAAGGACGGCATCAGGCTGTCGGTGGACAGCAGCGGCATCGCCGGCGGGACGACAATGGTGTTCCTTTTCGGTGGAGGTCTTTACAATCTGACCGGAAGTCAGGCGTATGTTTATGTCAACGGTGAAAGAGTTACACAGCAGTCACGGCTGACATCACTTATTCTTTCCGGTCCCGGTAATTCAACATCATATAATGTGAGCCGTATCGGCGGCTACACCATGGTTGCAGTCAGCTCTCCAAATCAGGTATCAGCCATTCTGCTTTCATCCTCCTCACCTTCATCAACAGGCATTTCTGTCTCAAATGCGGTTTCGGGACTGATTCCCCTTGTTGCGGCGCTGTCTGTGATTTCAATTGCATCTGTGGCGCTTTATAGAAGAAAATCAGCGTAGCGTCATGCGTTTCCGCAGTCACAGTTTGGAATTCGGCGTCTTCATTATCTTTATGGCGCCGGACTCCAGCGCAAGAACTGCTCCCGGCCTGCCGTTTGGAACACCGGAAATAATGTTCATGCTTCTCTCGAGGAGAGCAAGTTCCCTCTTTTCCAGTGTGTGTGTATCCAGTGAAACCAGAAGAACAGAATCCCTGATTATCAGCAAATCCCTCACATGGTTAAGGAAACCCATGACAAGATCAAAACTGTTCTGATTTATCAGGTATTCAACTCCGTCGAGCATGACTATGCATGGCGAATTGTCCTTTGTGAACGAGACGATTTTCTTCAGTATCAGGCTTGTCTGGGTCGGCTCCACACACTCCCTCCCGACAACATGCGTCAGCCATACGACGTTGGCCCCGTCGCCGTCATAGATGGATTTTATCCTTTCAGGATATTCCCGTGTGATGAGCAGTGTCTTAAAACCCTGAACCGAGGTTTCGGCATAAATGTCAAAGAAGAAGGACGGCTTTGGTTCTTCAATAATATAAACTTCACCGGAGACAATGCGGTGCGAGTCAATTTCCAGCAAGATCCCCTTGGTTTGAGGCTGATCCATCGGTCAGTGGTTGCTGACATCACCTTTAATACATGAAGTGCTCATTATCAACGCTGATTTTCACGAAGGAATCACCTTATTTGTGAGCCGGAAGAGAATACTGCACTGAAGTTTGATGATTCCTGTTGCGAATTTCGTTCAGTTGCTGGAGTATAAAACGAATGTCACTGAAAATCTGTCTCCTTCTCGCCATGGCCGCACTGCTGATTTTTCAGATGCCGGTCCCGACAACGATGGTCTACGGACATGGCACTCAATTTCGCCAGTCTGCCGCTGTTTTCAGCGCGGCGTCGCCGTTTTCACCTGAAGGGACGCATGAGACGCCGGTAACCTCCGCCTTTTCCGGCAGCTCGTCATCTCCGTCAGTGAGCGGCGCCTCTGTCACTCAGCTGAATTCTTCATTCATTGTTTCCACCGCCGGCACGTATGGCACAACGGTGGTATTCGCGCCGATCAGCGGAATGCCGTCCAATTTCACGATAAACAACAACTCCGCCGAATTGATTGACAGTCACGGCAGCACAGTTGCCGTTACAAACGGAATGTTTAACTCAGGCTTCTCCGGAATCCTTGCAAACTTCTCCGTGACGCTGCTGGGAAACGTCAGCGGAGGCCCCTTCGCGCTCTCAATCTCCTCCGGGAGCAGTGATTTCGAGCTGATGCCGGCCGGCATATCTTCGATACCGTCTGCGAATCCCGCCCTCTACGTGTTTCCTGTGAAACAGTACAGCGGCGGCCATGTCACGATAATGGTTTCGGGGCTTCCCGCGAACTATAACGCGGGTTATCCTGTCATAGACAACACTTCCATACCTTCTTCCCGCATAGGCACAGATGCAAACGGCGCAGGTTATGCAGGTATCACCCTGCCCGGAATTCCCGGCGGCAATTACACAGTCAGGATGCGTAATTATATGGCGGTGGAGGGAACAGGAACTGTTGTGCCGTTCATGTCGCTCATTCCATCATCTGGTCATGTCGGTCAGGACGTTCTTGCGCTTTTGACTGGCTTCCACCCTGACGGCACTGTGCACATCACATGGGCCGGAGCCAGATTCAACGTCAGCGGAAGGATGAACGGTTTCGGAAAAGGTGTCGTCGCATTTGCCGTGCCAGTTTCGGAGCACGGGTCCCACGAGATTTATGCAACCTCCTCCGGACAGAATGTGTCGTCTGTTTTCTCAATAAATCAGACTCTGATATCCCTGTCGGCGAGCAGTGGTTCTCCCGGAATGCCTCTTTCAATTACCGGAACAGGCTTCGTTCAGGGTGACACTGTAAGGCTGCTTGTTAACGGCCACGTGTACGGAGCAGTTTCGGCTTCCGTGGCTGCAAACGGCTCTTCCTTTATGTCACTGCGTGTGCCTGCTCTCACGGCAGGACTGTACGGCTTCGGGCTCGAGTCCGCATCCGGCCTTGTTTCAAACAGCACTTATTTCACCATCAGACCGCTGCTGGTTTCGACCGCCGTGAAGATCCGCCCAGGGCAAACAGTCCAGATCAGCGGATACTATTTTTCTCCCAATTCCGGTGTAGACTTATTCTGGTATTCCGGCAGGTCTTCAGCATCAGTGTCCAGTGGCAGCAACGGCTCATTCTCCTTCTCCGTCATCGTGCCGTCAATACCAGGGGGCCCTGAGCTCATCGGCGCCGTTGATGCGAGGGGTAACAATGCAACACCCATGATGATATTCATATCGCCGCTGATTTCATCCTCCGTCAGAAGCGGTTTCGCCGGACAGACCGTAGTTATATCCGGATCTGGTTTTTCGCCAGGGAGCCACATTTCGTTTCTCTGGGACGGCAACAGCACCGGCCGCACAGCGAAGACAAACGCCTCGGGCTCGTTCAGCTTCCCTTTCGTCGTGCCTGCCTCTGTTCCGGGAACTTACATTCTGTCGGTCAACAACACCAGCGCAGGTCAGATAATCTTCACTGTTCTTCAGACAGTTCCATGGACAGATTATCTTCCGGCAATTGTCATTCCGCTGATAACCGGCATTGGTGCATCGGTATATCTCTGGCGCAGGAAGCACCGGAACTAAGCCGAGTTCTCTTCCTCGACCCCGGGAATTTTTTTCAGCCGGCCGGTTTCGTTTCTCACTTTTTCCGTTGAAAGACGTTCGGCAAGCAGAACTGCCTTCAGCAGCAGGCCGGAATTCTCTCTCAACTGCTGTTCCATCTCGTTCAGGGCGCGCTGTTTACCTTCGGGCTCAGTGAGCTCCCTGAGCCTGTCGTCAATTGTTCTCAGGAGTTCCGTCTCCCGGTTACGCATATTCTCCTCCACTGTCCTGATCTCCTCCTTGATGATCTCGCGGGCGCCCTCCAGCTCGTTCAGACGCACGATCTGCCTGTCCTGTCCCTGGATGTTTCCGGACTTCACTGCAACTATGGCATTCTCGATTCTCGAAAGATAACTGTCGAGTCTGTCCTCCAGCTGCTGTCTCCGGACAGCCTCCTCTTTCAGCCTTTCCTCGATTTCGGCACTCAGCGAATCCGTTTCCTCTGCGCTGTTGTCGCTGTACACTGTCTCGGATCCTCGCTCAATGAGCGCCAGATGCTGTGCGTCAAGTGTTCTTGGATCTACAGAGACAACGACGGTGGTTCCGGTCGTAATTATCATGTCTTCTATCCTGTTGATGAATTTGAGGACCGCGTCAAAGCCGTTGTTGGCTATCAGATATTCCAGACCGTCTATCAGCACTATGCCCCTGCGGTTGGAGTCAATAAATTTTGTAAGAGAATTCTGAACGCTTCCGAGATGTGTCGGATTGACGCATCTTCTTCCGACCAGTGTGGTCAGCCATATGACATCATCCTCGTTTATGTGTATGAACCTCACCGACTGCACTCTTTCCGGTGGTTCACGGCCGATTATCATGCACTTCATCCCCTCGTTTGAGAGTCTGCGTATCAGCGCGTATGACAGGTATGTCTTCTTTTCCTGTATGATGACAACAGAGCCGGGCTGTATCTTTCCATTGCTGATGAGCACGTCGACTTCATCGGCGATATCCGGCAGCTCGCCCACACTTCCCGATTCCTTCAACCGTGCTACCGGTCTGAGATGCTTGAATATATGCTCGGGCGGATTGTTTCCCCTGTAGACCGATCCCTGAATGCTGACTTCTCCTAGAATCGTCGAGTCATCCTTGAAATTTGCAGAACCTCCGACTCTGGCAGATCCGCTGATCTTCGAATTCTTTTCCATGATAAGATCGCCGTCCACGCTGACGTCCCCCTCAATAACCGTGTCCGCACCGATCCACATGTCTGCCTTCGACGTTACGCCTGACTTTATTACGGAGGAAGCGAAGATGCTGACGTTCCCTTCCCTGTCAGTGAAAATTCTGTCCGCGGGATAATTCTCAGTCTGCTTATCTGCAGCATTACGTCCGGGTCCTGTCAGGGCGAGAATGCCAAAGAGAGGCGTCACTTTTTGTTTACGTCTGATTTTCGCTATATTGCGCGACATGCCAGCACCCGCGCAGTGAACATTGACTATGCTGTCAATAAAGCTTCCGACAGAGCCAGTCTCTGCATTTTTGCACTCCGCGTCGAGGTAGTTTATGCCTTGCCGGGCAGCACCCTTCTGCTGGTACAGCCTCACATTTCTTTTCCATTTAGATGTAATCATAAGTACGCTTTTTCGCTTTCCCGATCATTACCATAGAGCGACGGAATCCGTCCAGCCGCGAAATGAGTTTATTTATCCCTCCTCTCTTTAGTGGGGGAAAGGGGAGACCACGGAAATCTACAATGCCGTTGCGATCGCTATACTGCTGCCATTCACCGTATTGTACGCCCTGTATCGCATAGATCCAAGATACCTCATAGGTCTCGGACTGATTTTACTGATATGCTCTGCCGTGGAATCTTCGCTTGGCAATTCCGTCATTTCCAACGATATAGCGATAGTCTTCTTCTACTGCCTGGTCGTGGGTGTCCTGCTTCTGATAGTCGATGATTACAGGGATTCGCACAAACACAGCAAGAAAACACTCGTTTCGCCCATGTCTGAATATGCAATCCTGCTGACCGACTGGATAAAGAGACACTATGTGCTCATATCCCGTATACTAATTCCCGCGGCCTTCTTTTCAGCAATTTCGCTGATTATAACATGGACTTTCCTTCCCCCGGGGTATGTTCTCGTCACGGACATGGTGTTTGGTCCACGCGTACCGCTTTCAGGTGTTTATGCGCTTTCTCCATCCCTGGGAGGTGGAAACACCCTTGCAGTTTTTGAGTATGTGGCTTACCTGATGATTCCGGGATGGCTTGTCGAAAAGATATTCCTGTTCCTGATATTTTTCCTTTCCTGCTGCACAATGTATCTGTTCTCCGGCCATTTTCGCCTTAACGGGCCATCAAGATATTTTTCTTCAATACTATACGCTGTCAATCCGTTCGTCTACGCCAGGATCCTTGCGGGTGCATGGGGCCTTCTGTTTGCATATTCATTGTGCCCGCTGGCATTCCTCTCTTTTGTTTCTCTGATGTCGGCCGCGAACCGCAGAGATATGCTGACACGTGCTGCCCGCACGGCTCTCGTGTTTTCCGTGCTGGCAGTCTTTGACATTCACACCTTTGTGTTAATGATCGGTCTTTCTGCTCTGTATTTTGTCGTCCTCTTTGTTTACGAGGGAAGAGGCAAACCGGCCTCGCATCTTTACAGAACCGGTACTTCAGTTCTGCTGCTCGCATCGATGCTGTACCTTCTCAACTTCTACTGGCTCTATTCGGCCGGTCCGTCCACGCAGCAGATTCTCGGCAATTTCACGTTCCTCGACGCGATTGCATTCGCATCCACTCCCACCATTTTCGGCAATACGATGTTCAGCATTGCTGCCATGTACGGTTTCTTCCGGACGGGCTACATCTATCCGGTAAACGTGTTTCCGCCGCTGATTGCGATATTCTTCCTGTTCTTCTTCCTGTCCGTCTTCGGCCTGGTCAGCTATTACGGCACTGCCAAGAAGCCGGCGGCCGTCACCATGGCTGTTGCGGCCGTATTCTCTGTTCTATTTGCGACTGGAATTGCCTCGCCCCTCACATCCGGCCTGTACACTTTCATGTACGACAGCTTTCCGCTGTTCAACGGTTTCAGAGAGCCGCAGAAATTCGTAGCGCTTCTCGTCTTCGCATACAGTTTCCTAGGCGGCCTGGGAATATTGCATCTCCAGTCTTTCCTGACGGGCAAGGGCAGGGACATGCTGCCGGAGGGCAGCAGAAGATATGTCGTGGCTGCAATTGCCGTCATCATCGCCGTCTCCCTGCTTTCCCCGTTCGTCTACTCGTACATGGAAATAAACTCGTTCGACGGGCAGCTGACAAATGTCCATTACCCTTCGGCCTGGTACAGGGCGGAGAGCATCATGAACAACAACACATCGGATTATTCGGTACTCGTATTCCCCTGGCACGGATACATGTATTATAACTGGAGCGGCACCAAGTTCGCTTCTCCCTTCAATTCGTTCTTCAAACAGGATCTCATATATGGCGGGCGCAACACTTACGTCGGCGGAGAGGGTTCACAGCAGCTGTTCTCTCCACTGATACTGTCGATCCTGAATGAACGGAATAACATATCACACCTTGGCAACATACTTTCGGTTATGGCCGTGAAATACGTTTTCCTCAGCAAGAGCGCTGATTACTGGAACTATTCCTTTCTGTATCACCAGAGCGATATGCGGCTCGTGGAGAACAGCACGACCTGTGCACTGTTTCTCAATCTTCATCCTGTTTCAAGGGCGTACATCGTGCACGAAGTCGTTTCTGTGTCATCATACAGGCAGCTGATCGCTCTTTCGGTCAATTTGAGTCTGAATGAATATGCCTGGACTCTTTCCGGTGGCGGAACATCCGGTGGCGCAACACCTTCTGCCGGGGGAGGCTATTACATTCCTCTGGTCAGCAGCAAGATTAACGACGCAAGATACACCGTGTCCCTGCCTGGTCTGATCGGCATGAATTCAAGCAACTATCTCGTGTTTGCAACTCCAGGAGGTCTGCCTTCTGAATGGGCGACAGAACCCGGGCTGATATCTTATTTTTCACAGACTGGTTTATCCATTTCCAGCTCGACAGGCGATATGATATTCCAGGTCAGGGGCGGTCCGGCACATATTGCATTCAATTATCTTCCTTTCCGGTCGGCCGAAATATCATATGGAATCTCGGTAGCATCCTTTGCAGCCATACTCACGCTGTTTGTTGCGCTGCCGTTGCTGGAGGAGCGATTTGATTTGCACATCCTTCCCCCGCTACCCCGGAAACGCAACTCCTGACACAACGCGCTCATGACCCCCATAATGCTGTTCTGTAACTGTGAAATACGCATCATGAATCATATGCGTTCGCCTGCGCTTTCTGCACTCTGCTCCAGGCGGATACGAAATTGTTTCAAGCCGTCAGGAGTTATGTGGTCAGGCTCGTTCAGGCGATACAGTGTGACGAAAGCCTGAACTGCAGCAGGCGCAATCCACCGGCAGGTGAACGAAATGACCGTACCATCCGACGGGAAGCATGATACGCACAGTCAAGTCTACCAGGAACTCCCAATCGAAGAGCAGAAGAAGATGGCTGCGGAGCATCCCGGCAAATCATGGCATGACTGGTTCCTGGAAGACTTTCTGCGTTATTCATTCTGGCCCATTGTTCTGTTCGAGTCTCTGTTTGTCGCTTCCATCATCTCTTATCTGACAGGCGTTTCCCAGTTTGATCCCTTGCTGCTGGGCTCCACGACTGCACTCATGCTCGCAGTCGAATACTATTACATTTACAGGAGAATCTGGGGCAGCATCAGAAAAAAGCACAATGATGATGAATCCGACATCGCACAGGGCGACATATTCGACAGAATAAAGTGACACCGTGCGAAGCGCAGGTGTTCGTGAAAATGGTTGCTTAAGATGTTTAAAGTGCAGCTCTGCAGCATGATGTTCAGTCTTTTAACAGGGGATCGCAGCAGAGCGCCGCCCGCTGAGCAGTCATTCATTCCAGATGTTGTGCATTTTCTGGCACTTTTCATATCTCTTCGAAACCCGGTCCCAGTTGAGATTCTTGAAAAACGCCTCTATGTATCCCTTCCTGCCGGTGCCGTAATCGATGTAGTATGCGTGTTCGTAAACATCCATCAGGACCAGCGGAACAACGGTCGCCGGAAAACCGGCGTTCTGGGCGTCGAGCACAACATTGTGCAGTTTTCCGTCGTCCAGACCGTAGCACAGCATTCCCCAGCCGCGAGCGGCCATCCCTGATGCCACAAAATCCTCCTTCCACTTGTCGAAGGAGCCGAAATCCTCAGTCATGGCTCTCTGCAGATGCTCTGAGGGCCCGGTGCCTTTACCGTCTTCGAAATCACCGAAGTAGAGCTTGTGATTCCACATCCCGCCGAGATTGAAGGAGAGCTGTCTCTTCGCCTCTCCGTACTCGCTGTACGTTCCTGCAGATTTGGAAGGATCTGCAAAACTGTTCGCGATCTTTTCGTATATTTCGTTGGTCTTGTTGACGTAACCCTCGTAGAGTTTGAAGTGTTCGGCGAACGTCTTCGCTGAAATGCCTTCCACTTCCTTGTACTTGAGCGGATTAGCCGCATATTTCTGTCTTGACAATTGATTCACCCTGAATGCCCATTTTGTTAATGAAATATAAGTTTTAGGTTTATTAATTTGCTTAATGGCCCCCTGCATAACATATAATGGTCAGCGCCTATCCGCTTTTATGGGCAGCACGACAGACGCCAGTGCAATGATGCGGAGAATGTCCTTCCTTGAGGGAGAATGGAAGGGTGGCATACGAAACAGGGATTCCAGAAGCAGATATGAGGACATTCTCGTCTGTCGGATGGAAGGGGAGAAGATACACTGCGAGTCGACAATGTACCACAACGGGGAAGCTATAGTGAGCAGGGTGTTCGACATATGGCTCGATGGCAGCAGTGTTTTGGGAAAATGGAACGTGGACGGCGAAGACAGCGGTATCTACGAATGCGAATATGAGGAGGAAAAGGATGAATTTCTCTTCAACCTGAGAGATTATCCCACATCCGTTGATTACAGAACAATCAGGCGCATCGATATGATGCATTTCATCACAATGGAACAGCTTCCACGCGAGGGAACTTCTTCAGTGGAGACGCTTGAGGTCGAATATTCCAGAACGCTATAGATTGCGTTTCTCCTTCGAAATAATCCGTTCGAAGCCCGAACCGTATTGCATCGCCTTCTTCGCTCTTGTGCCTGCCGAAAGGCCCATTTGCAACGCCAGTTTCCTCAGCAAGAACTTGTTCTGGCCGTCCATGAACCTGTCGCTGTCATCGAGGGCGCGGGAGAAGTGTGTTATGCCTTCACTCAGATACGGCGTGGATAGTTTCTTTCCAAACCGCATTGCGATCGCTCTGTCCCTGCCAATGCCGTTTGTCAGCAGTGCTGAAAGGTCATCTCTCATTGCCGCACTCCTTTCATGCACGCTCATTTTCCGGTATCTGTCATATCCGCCGAACACTTCGTCGGCTCCCTGTCCTGTGAACACAAGCTCCTCCCTGACATGCTTCATTGCCAGCGTCATAGGCGAATATATCGAAAGTTCGAGTCTGTCCGGCTTCCTTTCCAGCGCATCCTCAAATATGGCGCAGAGCTGTCCGCATGCTTCGACAACATCAGCGGAAGAAGCGGTAATTTTAACTAGAGGTATTCTCAGCTCCAGGGCGCCCTCCTCTGCCGCCTTCAGATCATGGCTGCCCTCGATTCCCACGGCATATGCTCTTGCGGCCATGACGCGTGAGGCCATGAACGCCACAATGCTGCTGTCGAGTCCTCCGGAATACAGTACTGCGCACTCCGCGTAATTGTTTCTGAATTCCTCGAAATAATCACGCATGAGTGCGTGCAGTTCTTCCACCTTGCTCCCGTTCAACACGGCTGCAATGTGTCCGGATTAGAATAGTTGTCGCAGTTGACCGGTTGCTGCATAATCGCCACTCCCCGGAACGACTGCTGGAAACTGCTGCAAGAAATAATATAAGGCAGATGCATGAAAGCACGGCGGTGACTCCAATTAGCGCTGACGGGCATTCCGGGCATGACGGCAATGACGGTGCCGTGAGGATAAGGCCGCTGCAATGGGCCGATTTCGATGACCTGGTGAAAAACTATTACTCTTTCCACGACGAGCTGGAAAGCTACCCGGACATAGGCCTGACAATAGATGAACAGAAGCCTTCCATGGAGGAGGAGGCGATATGGTTTGGCGCTCTGTATGCGGACTTTCTCACAAAGAAGGCAGTGGTGTTCGTTGCGGAAACCGTCGGTCGCGTAGTGGGTATCTGCGAAGTCAGAAGAGGAGCCAGGCGGCCGGTGAGCCATGTGGGCACACTGGGCATCGCCGTATTGAAAGACTACAGGCGTATGGGTATAGGTGAGAAGCTGATGACCCATACAATCTCAGCAGCCCGGGAGTTGTTCGAAGTCATAGTGCTGGACGTCTTCTCCGTTAATGCCGGCGCGAGTCATCTCTATTCAAAGCTGGGCTTCAGGAGTATGGGAGTGCTTCCCATGGCGGTTAAGAGGCGGGGACGCTATTTCGATGAGGAGCGCATGTACCTGCTGTGCAGGAAACCCGGGTATCCTGACAAGTAGAGGTGTTCACACCTTTCTTCTGACTGCATCGTCGGTCATAGGAACCATTTTATCCACTCGGTCAATATATTCTTTCGAACTGCAACTGAAATATGGAAAGTGGCAAAATGTCGAAGATAAAATTCGAGCGAGGTCTCATTCTTGCACTGGATGAAACGGATTACAGAAAGGCAATGAATATAGTGAACCAGGTCGGCAAGTATGTCGACGCTATCAAACTTAACTGGCCAATAGTTCTTTCAAACGGGCCACAGATAATCACCGAAATTTCAAATCACTTCAAAGTGATATGTGATTTCAAAGTATCAGATGTTCCTCACATAAATTCCATGATCACCTCGACCGCCGTGAAGCTCGGCGCATCAGGCATCATCGTTCACGGCTTCCCCGGAGAGGATTCCGTAGAGGCATGCATGAACAGCGCCCACGGAGCATCTATTTTTCTAGTAGTAGAAATGTCAAATCCGGGCTCAGCGGAATTTGGAAAGAAATTTTCCGATGAGCTGGCAAGAATGGCGGTTAAGCTGAAAGTCGATGGCATAGTGGCGCCGGCCACGAGGCAGGAGCGGATCAGGCATTTCAGGGGAATCGTCGGTGGCCTGCAGATTGTGACACCGGGCGTCGGAGCGCAGGGCGGCGACGCAGGGAAGGCAATCGCGAACGGAGCAGATGCTCTGATAGTCGGGCGCAGCATTTATGAATCAAAAGAGCCGATGGAAGTAGTTAACAATTTTCTGTCAGAGGTGCAATCCGCAAGAGAGCGCAATATTCAGTGACTGACCGGTCGACCGGTCAGTCACACTGTTTACTGTTCGCTCAATATCCGGGATTTTGTGCGGATTTAATGGATATGACTGTCCAGCCGCATATCCACACCGCTCCTTTTTGTGTGGGCACTTATCCCGCATCTTCGTGTTTGCAATCAGGACCGTAGACTCTGGTGAATTCGGACTCAAAGTCCCAGGGCACTACCGTTCAGGAGTTCGACCGCCAGAAAACCCTGCTTCTGGAAGCATGCTCTCTGTCTCTCATGCCCATCCTCCCGGCAAGGGCTGTCTATCGGAGACAACGGATCGTTATGCCGGCCCGGAAGAACACTGTTCCTCAGAGGAGATCGATTCCATTGCCCCGGCAATGTGCCGGAAAGACCATACAGGTGAGGCTGGTGTGCCATAGATGGTATTACTCCTTGATACTGTTGTGCTCTGTTTAATGAATGGTTTGGGTAAAAAAGAACTGGTCAGTTTCCGTCTTTATTCCCATGATGGAATACACGGGCATCGTGTGTTGAGCTTCCGTACAGGATCCACGGAACACTTTTTATCGTGAAAATACACGAGATACCGCTTCGCCGGCCGGCTAAGCATAGATATGTTCGTGCCTTGCGGCTGTTGAGCGGTCTCATAAAGATGCGGCTGTATCGGTGTCTCACTGTGTTATGCATGTCAGGCAGCCAAGATGATCGAATACACTGTGCTGCACCCTGCCTCCCCTCTTTCCTTCATTCAATCCGGCGAGTTCTCCATTCCACTTACCAGCGAACTCGAAGTCGAGGTAGAACTCTCCACGTACTCCGAGCCGTTCATTGTACTCCGGCCAGTCCCTGCTGTCTCTGAATTCCTTACCCCATCTCTTCTGCATGTGACGGTGTTATCACACCGTAATGTTGGACCTATTATCGGTCCGTCATATTCTGTCGCATGGAAGGCACGCTGAAAGTGTCCTCCCTGCCGCTGAAGGAGAAAGGGATGGAGAGAAAGGATGCTGTCAAAGTGTACAAGGCTCTCTATTGGTACGACAGCCATTCCCGCTACGGAAGATAACACAACAGGATAGTCGGCCTGCTTGACAGGGCGAAACACATACGGTATTTTGGGACCCTGTCAATTCTACAACAGTTACTTGAGCGCAGTTGGGAATGGTTCGTATTCTTCTTTTGCAACAAATCATCCATATGATGCAGGAAATTGGGTAACTGACTTCATGGTTCAGATTTCTTGGTTCGGTGAACCCGATCCCTTTGTTCAGGGAAATATTGGAGAATATTATGGGACCCAAACTCTTTCGTACACTTATGCTTACGAGAGTGGATACAGCTGGAACGGCTGGATAAACAGCAATTATAACCTATGCTGAGGTACTTATGTATTGAACAAAATAACTAACTAAGGTGGAGCAAAGAATGAAGAGCGTAGTCAAATTTCCGAAAGTGCATGTATTCGGATGGGGCGTTTTGTCTCTCTCAGGGGCTATCCTGGCTCTATTTGGGTTGTACATATTTGATAACGTATTCTCATATATTATGAGCCCGGGACCAGAAATCAGATTCATTCCAGGTAGTCAATGGTATAATTCGGCCACTGCGGTTGAAGTATTCGGCATTCTCCTTATGATCTTGGGCTCCATGGCGGTTTTGGTCTCAATCTGGCGATTGTCAAAACTATTGCCCCCAATTGAAGCTTGATGACTCGTCGAGATCGGGCAAATATGTCTACAGATCTAACTCTGGAACTCAAATACTGAGTAGGAACGGTATTATTTGCCAGTATGCCCGAGGTAGTGTACAGCGTTTTCTGTAAATTCATTTAGACCTTGTGTCTTCCTGCAAAACATTAGTAGTGTTAAACATGAAAACACAAGGCATGGAAACAACTGACCTGAAGGATACAATGATTGGGTCAGTATCTCCGAAGCCAATTTTCTGTAGATGATCTTCCTTATACCGCTCATTTGCACTAAGGAGCGGTGCAGCAGGCACCCGCTTCAGAATCTGTGTGCCTGAGCGTTTCCGTCCTGTAAGTGCGATGTGCTCAGGACGTGTGCCTCGATGCCCTCTCCTCTGCCCGATTCAGTCTCTC
>JAKABN010000044.1 GCA_021796895.1 Thermoplasmata archaeon
TGCCGTGAACCATGCTGCTGAAGTCCATGTCCTCGAATGCAATGAGGTCATACTGTTGTGCCCATCCTGTTGTGAGCCTGTGTGCAAAGTCTCTGCGCTGGTCACCGACCTTCGCATGGCACCGCTGCACAACTATCTTCTGTCTGTGCCAGTTGTTAGAACCCTTCACCTTGCGTGACAGCTTCATCTGTGCACGTCTGAGACTCCTCTCGGAGCGGCGTAACAGCTTTGGCGTTTCAACCGTTTCACCCGTGCTCAGAGTTGCGATGTGATTGAGACCGAGGTCGACGCCTACAGGGTTGAGCGGTTCCCTGATTGCAGGTGCAGGCACGTCCTGCACTTCGACTGTGAGCACTGTGTACCACCTGTCGCCTTCACGTTTCACTGTACATGTCCTGATGCTCCCGCCGGGAAGCGGTCTGTGCATCTCTATCGGCAGTTCTCCTATCTTTGAGAGATGCAGGCGCTTCGTTCCGTTTCTTCCGGCGGTGACGGCAGCAGAGCCGTTACCGGGTTGCGGGTATGTCATGGATGCACACTGTCTTTTGAAACGCGGATACCCGGCATGGTGCCGGAAAAATGCCCTGAATGCGCCGTTGAGACGCTGCAGGCATTCCTGCGATGTCTGGGAGAAGACACGGGCGATGCCGTTACTGTCGTTTGCTTTCCATGCGACAAGCGATGATGCCTGGTCTGCATATGTTGCGGAAACTCCTTTTGCCTTCCACAGACACTGTCGCTGCTCCAGCGCATAGTTCCACAGGAACTTCAGCTCGTCGAGCTGCCGCATGAGTTCACGTTCCTGGTCGCGGAAGGGGTAGAGGCGGTACCTGTATGTCTGATACACTGGAAATCGCACATCTGCAATAGTTTCGAGCATATTTGATACCAGCAGCCCGCTTTCATCCCCCCAACAAGTTGGGGAGTCTTCCCGCTCGATATTATAACATAACGGTTAACGGTGTCTCCCCGGGATTCTTCGGCAGAGGCGCTGACAGTTTTTCCGACAAAGGCTTAAAGCTCCTGCAGAAGGGAAGGCTTCCGGCTCAAAGCATTGCAAGAACGGTATCTTACCTGCTCGACACTCCGCTTATCACCGGACAGCTGATAGAAGTGGATGGCGGGCACTCCATAGGCATCCAGTCAGGTTTGTGATTCCTGCCGGGGAGCGCTGTGCCCGTGCAGTATGCCTGACAGACCTCTATCAGACAGGTACTGGTTGTGACGCTCAGCCCAGCAGTCAGTTGTCTTGCGGACGTGCCCGCAGGGAAAGATGCAGACTCACCCTTCGACCGTCATTCCGATGCCGGCATCGGACCGGCCGTCTAGCCTCCAGAGATCCTTCATGAGTGTGAATGCAAGTGCGGAAAACAGCAGGAACGCACCTGCGATTTCGTAGACTTTCACAACGCCGAGAAGCGTTATCAGTATGCCTCCTGCGACAATGGCTGGGGGCCCACCGATAAAGCTGAGCAAGCCGTCTATCGCAAAGTATCTGCCTCTCATCGCTGTCGGCACAAGGTTCTGGGCGGATGTGAGCCAGACGGTTCCTCCAAAGCTTGTGGCGAGACCGATACCAAAGGAAGCACCAAGCGCTACGGTGACTGACGGCAAGACACCAAGCAGGAGCATCAGAGCACCTGCGCATACGCCGTTGCCCAGCAGCCACACCTTTCCCGCGTGCCTGATTGCATCAGTCCACCTTACAGCAAGGGATCCGGCGGCGCTTCCGATGACAAAAGCGGCAAGGACCGCGCCGAACAGGAATGCGCCAGCCCCGACAGCGTCTCCCACGTAAATCACGAGGAAATAGAAAGTGACGCCGAAAAGAAAATTGAAAACGACCGCGGAGAGGGACAGTTCAAAAAGCCCGCGCTGCCTGATCAGCCACCTCATTCCTTCGCCGATTTCCCTGCCCATCCCCGCCTTCTTCCTCACCGCGTTCGGTTCCCTTTCCCTTACAGCTCCTCTGTGTCTCAACAAAAGAAACAGGGAGAACGCAGCAGCAACGGCATATCCGGCGGCACTGTAACCGAACGCAAGGACTGCCCCGGCAAGTACAATGAGCGCTCCGCCAAGTGCGCTCGAAAAAGAGCCAAGCAGGCTGTACCCTGCTCTTGTTACACCGTTTGCGCCGGCCACTTTGTCCGGCTCAACGAGTTCCGGAAGAACGGAAGCATCTGTCGATCGGTAGAGCTCGTTGGCTCCGTTCCATACGAGGCTGAATATGACCACGGCGAGCAGCTGGAAACCCGCCGCCACGGTAATCAGGGCAAGCAGAATCAGGCAGGCAGCACGGACGGTATTTGAAAGCAGGAGCAGGGACCGGCGATCATGCCTGTCGATCCACACGCCCGCCGGGAGCGCGACAACCACTGTTGCAATTGAAGCCGCCAGGCCGACAACCGCAACGTCCACCGCGGAACGCGTTACGGCGAAGACAAACCAGATGACAGATACATTCGTCACTGCACCCGCAGTTCCGGATGACAGGTTCATGCCTAGATAATCGAGGAAGTTCCTGTTCTGAAAGATGTTCCGCGACCTGTTCTTCACTTCATGCGCTCCGTAGGTCGTATGTCAATTTGCTGCTGTGACTCACACATGCCCGTTCCGGAACTTCACTTCTGTCTTATTAACGCACGCACGAAGTGTTTTCCAGGCTGCGCAATGTCACGAATGCAGAAAATATCTGTCTTCTATGTATCTTCTGGCAGCTTCTCTCCCGGATACCATCGCTGCCCTTATGTCGTACTGTCGTCTCTCGCTGAATGAAAAATCAAAATCTCCGCCCGGCTTGTCGGTGAACACGACGCCCTTTGATTCGGCCAGACGCCTGAAAGCAGCCGCCCTCGATCTGTCCAGGCTGTTCAGGCTTCGTTCCGACACCACGATCTTCGTCCGGTCCGCCAGCCGGAGCATTTCGTCGTGATGCTGGAAAATGTTTGAATCGACATGGATGCTTGTCTCAGAAGGAATCGACGGGTAGGTCCTTTCAGGCAGACAGTAAATCCCCTCTCCGCTGTACTCGTGCCTCAGTTCCAGCTTCACGTTCAGTCTCTTCAGCACCTGCCTGTAATACCCGATGAGGCTGTCGAACTCTCGCTTTTTGCGCTCGTCGTATATGTCCAGAAGCTGCCCGCCGATATCCTCCCTCTTCTCGTATACCGTCACGCTCAATCCCGCCTTTGCCAGATAAATCGCAGCCTCAAGACCCCTGACTCCTGCGCCGATGACGTTTACTTCACCGGCGCACCTGAAAGGCCCCGGCTCCAGTAATTCCAGACCGGTCGAGGGGTTCACAGTGCATCTCACTTCTCCGAACGTGAGATCGCGGCATGCCTGGTTGCACCTGATGCATGGCCGTATGGCAGTGTCGCCAGCAATGGCCTTTTCCGCAAAATAAGGGTCTGCAAGCATTCCCCTGCCGACTGCAACAAAATCTGCCTTTTCAAGCACCTTTCGCGCCTCGGCTGCATTCGTGACCGAGCCCACGACGATTGTCTTGACGGAGGGCTTTCCGGGCAACCTGTCGGCGATGTGTGTTTTCCCCCCGTAGAAGGAGATTGAGGAACCGGGGGGCGCAAATCTGCCTGCCGAGAAATGGACATAGTCTATGGACTTCAGCGATTCTGCAACAGACAGTCCGTACTCGGGGCCATATCCGCCGGCATCGTCTTCGTAGAGGCTCAGCCTGATGCCGAGATTGATATCCACCTCAGACCTTATTGCATCTATGACATCCTGCGCAAATCTCAATCTACCCTCGAATGAACCGCCGTACCTGTCCTTTCTCAGATTGAGTGCGGGTGACAGAAACTCCTGAATCAGGTAACCATGCGCTCCGTGAAGCTCTATGCCGTCGAAGTTTGAACGCTTCGCCACCCTGGCGGCCCTTACGAAGCATTTGATGGCATCATCTATGTCTGCTGACGTCATTTCAGCCGGCGAAGTTCCGAGATAATTAACCGACGTAGGCGCATACGGCCACGTTGCATTGTTTTCAGTTAGTGCCTTTCCGCCCGCATGCACAAGCTGAACGAAAATACACGCGCCGTGGTTGTGTACTCTCTCTGTGAGTCTCCTCAGTTTCGGTACGAATTCGTCATTGTAAAGACCCATCTGATTCCTTGATCCTCTTGAATTCCTCCTGTCTATGTACGAGTATTCCGTAATTATGAGGCCGACGCCGCCCTTCGCTCTTTCTTCCAGATAAGCCATGTGGCTTTCATTGGTGTTCCCGTCGGGATTGCAGAGGTTGGATATCATGGGTGCCATGACTATGCGGTTCCTGACGGTCAGGTTTCCTATTGTCCCTGGTTTGCCTATTTTGTCTTCCTGCATTATGCAATCGTCATTATGCCTGTGTATCTGAACCTTTCCTGTTGATGCACGGGTAGTTCATCTCGCCTGAGAGGGGATGTTTCACAATTCTGCTCCTCAATGAGCAAAAACCACCTTCTCCCTCAGCAGCACGTTGATATCCTCCTCGGTGAAACGCAGGCTCCTCAGGATATGGATCGTATGCTCTCCGAGCAGCGGAGGCGCAAGCCTCACGGCGCCGGGCGTTTCGCTCAGTGCAAACGGCGAGCCGATGCTTTTTATGCTGCCGTATGCGGGGTGGCTTATATCGGTTATCATCCCCCTGGCCTTTACCTGCGGATCGGAAGCGAGATCGCTGATGCTGTTGATGGGAGCGACGGGAACGCCCGCGCCATCCAGTCTGCTCACAGCCTCAGAAGTCCTCAGGCGTGCGAATGCCGGTTCAAGCCTCGAGTTGAGAAGCGATCTGTTCCTCACACGTTGCGGATTTGTGCGCAGCTCCGGATCATCAAGCAGCTCTTTCATTCCCATCGCGGCGCAGAACTCCTTCCACAGTTTTTCGCTTCCCACGGCAACAGAGATATAGCCGTCGGAAGTGGAATAGACCTGATATGGTGCAATGCTCGCGTGAGCAGAGCCCATGCGTTCAGGTGTTCTTCCCGTCGCGAAATAGCTCGTTGCCTGATGCGTCAGGGTCAGCATATTCGCATCCAGCATGGACATGTCGACATACTGTCCCCTGCCTGTTCCCGATCTTCTGAACAGCGCGGAAAGTATGGCCACCGATGCAAAGAGGCCCGCTGTTATATCAGAAATCGGGACGCCAAACTTGACTGGCGGTCTTCCTTCTTCTCCAGTCAAGCTCATGAGACCGCTCATCGCCAACACCGTTAGGTCAAACCCCGGCTTTTCCCTGTACGGACCCGTCTGTCCGAAACCCGAAATGCTGCAGTATACAAGACGGCTGTTGTAAGCCGAAAGCGTGCTGTAACCAACGCCAAGTTTTTCTGCGACGCCCGGTCTGAAGTTCTCCACGACTATGTCAGATTGCTGTGCAAGCCTCTTCACAATTTCAGTGCATTTCTTTTTTGTCAGATCCAGTGAAATACTCTGCTTGTTCCTGTTTGTGCTCATGAAGTAAGTTGACATTCCCTTTATTTCCGGAGGAGACCAGGCTCTTGTATCGTCACCATTCTCCGGTTCCACTTTGATGACGTTAGCACCAAGATCTCCGAACAGCATCGTGCAGAAGGGACCGGACATTGCCCTTGTAAAATCAAGTACGGTGATGCCTTCCAGTGGCCCATGTCTCACTTCCGTTGAGTCGGAGGACATAGTCTGAGGCAAATTGTAGGACATCATAACACTTTTCGAGACGTTCCTTTCAGCGCAGGCATCAATTCCCGCTGAAGGTGACTCCTGCTGATGTGCCCACACTGCCCTTCCATTCGTCCACAATCGGCAATCTTTCGTCTCCTATTATCATTGAGGAAGAAAAAAATTACCGTCAAACTGCAGCTTTTTCACCAATTCATTTCAGTTTTTCGGAAAGCGCATAACAATCTGCAGATAATTGCCATCCGGATCAGCGATCCATGCCGCGCGCAATGTTTCAATAAAATTGTGCGGAGGCCTGACAGGTTTGGCACCCTTCGCTATGAGCTCAGAAAAGGCACTATCCACATCATCTGTCCAGAAAACAATTTCACCTTTCGGCTTGCCGTTGCCCGGATCCAGGCCGTGGACATCCCGTGCTGCCTCAATTGATGCGAGTCCGAGGATGAAGCCGCCCGAACTCTCCAGACGAAGTTCTATGTGATCTGCACGTCCTTCCTTTGGCGTGCGAAAGGTTTCTGTAAATCCAAAAAGATTTCTGTAAAACGCAGCAGACATTTCCGGGTCTCTGACATAGAGATTCACTTGAGGATCCCGAAAATTGGAGATAGATTCGTCACGGCTCATCATGAATTTTTCCCATCATGAGCTTGCTTATAGTTGTTGCTAGGGCACATTACACCAACATTTTGGCGTGCGGCCATGACGGCCTTTCGATTATTTTGAAGGCGACGAAAATGAAGTTGCCTGTACGGATGATCTGACTTGCGCCGTTCAAGAAGAATCAACAGAACGCATTCTGCAAACTCACTGAAGTTCAATTCCGCGTCCTTGCTCTTGCATATTCAACGGGATATTACGACATGCCCGGGCGTGTCAGCACTCAGGAGCTTGCCAAAAAATCGGCATCAACAAAGGGACACTCGGCGATCATCACAGGTGGGTGGAGAAGAATGTCTTCAGAGAGCTTCTCAGCTGAATTAAGTTGAGAGACCGCTATAGAGCGCCAGATCAGATAAGGCAGGAAGTTAAGCTCGGAACAGCCTCAGTTCATGCCTGCAGATGATTCGCGTCCTCACTCATCTCTCATTGATTTCAAGATCCTGACAGCTTCTTGAACATGTTTCTTCGGGTTCAACTGAGACGAAAATATGTGTCTCACCACTCCCTTCCTGTCTATGATGTACGTGACTCTACCAGGAAGCAGGCCAAGTGATGCAGGTACACCGTACAGCTTACGCACTGCCCCTCCAGAATCGCTCAGCAGTGTGAATGGAAGATTGCATTTGGCGGAAAAATCGCGATGGGAGTCGACGGAATCTGAGCTTATGCCTATCACCTCAGCACCCATCTCCCTGAAGATATCATAGCTGTCACTGAAAGCACGCGCTTCAGTTGTACAGCCGGGTGTGTTGTCCTTCGGATAGAAGTACAGAACGATTTCCTTCTTGCCCAGTATCTCTTCCATCTTCACAATTTCCCCACTTTGAGAGGGAAGCGAGAATTCAGGAGCCGAATCACCAATGCCAAGCTGTTTAGTCAACGAAGATGTCACCTTCCTCTTGTGTCCTGCCTTAGATGTGTTTTTCTGTAATTTCAACTTAATGGATATGGGCACTCGCGCCAATTGAGTAGTCCTTTGGAATTCAATTCAGATTGCGTGAGACAGTCCTCAGACAGACTTTGGCTCTTCCGATTCCTGAACACCCCACTTTTCACTTTGTGGGTCAGTTCATTGTTGTCCTGTCCCGCGAAATTGAACACATGCCCCTTCGGCAGCTGTCATACTGTGCTTCGATGATAAGCTCAAACCTCCAATGGCACTTCCTCAAGTTTTCGTGACACCGGGATATGTGGTTATGTATTCGGAATCAAGATTCTTGCCGCGATAACATTTACGAATTTTGTCCTTGTACACGGAGACCGGCTTAGCGGATTGGTGGCGGGTGGGGAGGTCTCTCCTCAACTGAAGCGGAATGGAAACGAAGTCTATGAAGTAACTCTCACTGGTATGGGTCAGAGGATGCAGCATGCATCGAAGAATTTGGGCGTTGAGACTGCGATTAATGAGGTTACCACCTGTGTTGTGGTTGAAATCGCAGCTCTCACTGTGGAACAAAAAACTATAGCTGCAATTCAAACAAAGTTGCAAGTCAAATTCCAAATTGTGCGTCCTCAATCGCTGTTATTATTCACGAACAAAGCTATAGCTTGCGGCCCATCTGCATCTTGGGCATTCGGTTTCCGGCACATTCATTTCCCATCTGAAACCGCACGAACCGTTCAGGCATCGCATCTTAAATGACATAACCATCAATATGATTTTCATCATAAAAGCTTTTCATTAAAATTCACATTATCAGAATTTTTTACGGCATTCGTAAGTTTCGAAACAGAAGTATATGCAGATTCACAACAGGTTTGTCTCTCCTGACCGGATTGCGGGTCGACCTTTAACCCCGCAGTCATGCTTCTGTCCAGGTGTGGCTGCGAAAAATCAACACGACTCGCTGAGACGGCAATGAATACTGCTTCCAACTGCAGTGACCTTCACAAGGCAATCGACGGAAAGCCGATCATGACGGATACACATGAATCAGAGTGCAATGAACCGTCTGATGGTCTCAGCAGGATCAGCGGAGCTGAATACCGCAGTTCCGGCAACAAGCTCATGCGCCCCTGCCTGAGTGAGCAGTTTTCCATTTTCAAGATTGACACCGCCGTCTATTGAGATTTTCACTCTCAGCCCTTCTTCGTCTATGTATTTTCGCGCTTCCTCCACCTTTGGTATCATTTCCGGCATGAATTTCTGCCCGCCGAAGCCGGGATTGATTGTCATTATCAGCAGAAGGTCTGCATCCGCAATGTATTCATACACGCTTGTTACGGGCGTTTCCGGATTAATGGCCACGCCGCGTCCCCTGCCGCAATCGGCTATGAGTTTCAGCGTATTCTGCATATCGTGTTTCGCTTCAGGATGAATGATGAGCAGGTCAGAACCCGCATCGGAGAATGACCGTATGAATCTGTCCGGGTGCTCAACCATGAGATGCGTGTCGAAACGCAGCTTTGTGGAATCCCTGACGGATTTGACCAGTGCAGGCCCGAATGTCAGGTTAGGCACGAAGTGCCCGTCCATGACATCGATATGAACGCTGCTTGCGCCTGCATCATCAATCATTCTGACCTCAGAACGCAGGCTCCCAAAATCGCTTGAAAGTATGGAGGGCGAGATTCTCGACAATTTTTCTCTCTCCGCGTGTGCTGATGAAAGCATCCGAGTATTAAAGTTTCTTATGCTGCCGGAACAGTTGCTGCATTGATTTATTAATGTGTATGCATCTTTCCAAAAAGATGGTTGAAAGGCACGCGGTAAGAAAGGGCTCAACAGAAAACTGCTCGGTGGCAGGCTGCGGCGAACCTGCCATGAAATCAGTTTCGGCCAGGGAAGCAGATCAGAAGGCAAAGCTATCGCTGGAAGGCAGCAGGACAGGCAGGGCGCATCTCTGCAAACACCATTACAGGGAATACAAGAGGGCAATGAAATCTGATCGCGAGCTGGACAGGCTTGCATGGTGACTCCGAGCAGCAGGACGCTTTGTATTTCAGCCTCTCAAGGAGGAGAATGTTGTGGAAGTTCTTTTTCTCGGTACGGGTGCGACTTTGCCTTCCAGGAAGCGCAATGTTTCATCCACAGCAGTGATTCTCGATGAAAGCATACTGCTGTTTGACTGCGGAGAGGGAACTCAGAGGCAATTGATGCTCGCGGGCTGCTCATACATGAAGGTCAGATGGATAGCCCTTTCACACTTTCATGGCGATCACGTGCTCGGCGTACCAGGGCTTGTGCAGTCCATGCAGTTTTCCGGTAGAAAGGAGGAGCTTACCTTTTTCGGGCCCGGAGGACGGAGTGGCCTGACTCACTTTCTCAAGAGTCTGCAGGCCGCCGGACTGCTGAATAATACGTTCCCGATACGTGCGGTCGAAATGCACGACAAGACGACGCATACGGCCGACATGGGAAAGTTCACTCTCACGGCTGTGGATTCGGAGCACAATACACCATCAGTCGCTTTCAGACTCCAGGAGAAGGAGAGGCCGGGCAAATTTCATCCCGGCAGGGCGCATAAGCTCGGTATTCCGAGCGGACCATTGTTCAGCCGGCTTCAGAAAGGGATGTCCATCACGGTCAACCGAAGGCGCATCACGCCGGAGATGGTAATGGGCCCGCCGCGCGCCGGCTACTCCGTGGGCTACGCAGTTGATACGAGACCCACCGCGAACATTGTAAAACTGATGAGCAAGGTGAGCGTTCTTGTATTCGACTCGACCTTCGACAGCGGTCTGCGCACGAAGGCGATCGAGACAAAACACTCAACATGCGTAGAGGCGGCAGTTACGGCAAAACAGGCGACTGCCGGAAGACTCTATCTCACACACATCAGCGGAAGGTACGACGACATCAGTGTGCTGAGAGATCAGGCAAGAGAGATATTTCCCTCAACATTCGTCGCAAGGGACTTCCTGCGGTACGCCCTGAGGAAATGAACTGACGGTTTCGCTGTTCATCCAGAATCCGATATTCCATATGGAATATATTTCAGCCAAACAGATATTAACCGCTAAAATATTCGAGCGACAAAAGAGCGCTGAAGGGAGTTAGTAATTTGGCAAAGAATATCACAGTCAGAGAACTGAAATCAGAACCTGTCGAGAAAAAAGACACAGAGATGGTGGAAAGGAAAGGCATAGGCCATCCGGACAGTGTGGCCGACGGCATATCAGAACAGGTGAGCAGGGCACTGAGCAGATATTACCTGAAGAACTTCGGCAGGGTTCTTCACCACAACACTGATGAGTGCCAGATCGTCGGTGGCCAGGCGACCCCCGCGTTCGGCGGCGGCGCTATCACTGAGCCGATATACATTCTTCTAGTCGGCAGAGCGACCGATAAGGTCAACGGCAGCACGATTCCAGTGAAGGACATAGCTGAAGATGCCGCAAGAAATTATCTTAAGAATACATTCCGCGAACTCAACACTGAGAAGGACGTAGTGATTGCTACGAAGATAGGTCCGGGTTCTGTGGACCTGAGAGGTGTATATGAGACACAGAAGCTTCTTGCGAACGATACCAGTTTTGGCGTCGGGTTCGCACCATTCACCGAAGCTGAACGCATCACTTTTGAAACGGAAACCTACATCAACGGCGAACTGAAGAAACAGATACCAGAGTCAGGAATGGATGTCAAGGTGATGACATCGAGGAGGGGCGACAAGATCGTGGTTACATGTGCCGTTGCCATGGTTGGCAGGCACATTCATGACAGAGACCACTATGTCAGTATCAAGGAAGACATGCGCGAGAAGATACTCGACTTTGCGACAAAGATTACATCGCGGGAAGTGGCCGTCCACATAAATACGGCGGATGATTACGAGAGCGGAATATACTACAACACCGTCACGGGGCTCTCAATGGAGAACGGAGACGACGGGTCCGTCGGAAGAGGCAACAGAGTAAACGGACTGATCACACCCTTCAGGCCCATGAGCCTGGAGGCGGCAGCCGGCAAGAATCCAGTCACTCACGTGGGCAAGATATACAATCTTCTCTCGAATCAGGTGGCATCGAAGATATATGAGATTGCGGGCGGTGACGTCATCGAGGCCAATGTCCGGATACTCTCACAGATTGGTAAGCCAGTTTCGGAACCTCTCTCAAGCAACGTCGACCTCATACTCGGCAACGGCGTAAGGTCGGGCAAATGGTCCAGCGATGCCGAGAGCATTCTTGCGGAATACCTCGACAACACAGATAAGTATGTAACACAGAGAATAATAAGGGATGAACTATCGGTTTTCTGACCTGCTCCGCATCGGCGTCAAGTCTGAAAAGGGTCCGAAAAGAAAATTCGTCCCTTTTCATTATTTCAAGGCACTTGTCATCATAGATGAAGAGGGCAGAACTGGGAGGGCAACGCTTGCTTCAGAACTCGGGATCGGCGAGGGTAGCGTGAGGACGCTGCTCAATGATCTGGAGTCTAAATCGCTCATCCTGAGAAATAACTCCGGTATCGCCGTCACTCCGGAGGGCAGGAAGGTCATATCCTCTTCCCCGATAAGGACGAAAACAATCCGCGGCTGCAGCCTTTCGCTGGCGCGCCACTCCAGTATCGGCGTGGTCAGACGCGCTTCGAAACGCGTCACTAACGGCATTCTGCAGAGAGATGAAGCGGTGCGCAGCGGTGGCGTCGGAGCAACTACGCTCATTGTCAGAGACGATAATCTCTATATCCCGCCTGAAATGAGACACGTGAAGGATACAGAGCTCGAGGAAGTGGTATTCGGAATTCTTCACGCTAACGAAGGGGATGCCGTAATCGTTGCCTCCGGCAGCACTGCATTCTCTTCAGAAATGGCTGTTTTTGCGGCATCTGTCACGCTGTTGTGAATTAGGTGACTGAATGGTACCGCAATTTGCGCCACTATGGCGTTCTTCTGTCACGGAACACCGATGGATGATGCGCTCTCCTGCACACCTTTGCAAATTGTCTCTGCCAGTCGAATCAGTCCGACTCCCGGCAGCGGCAGGATCATGAAATCACATTACCTGTGTGGTGATGGTGTGTTACGCTTACACTTTAGATGCCAGGATAACACACTGGCAGACGATTCGTCATACAATGTACGACGCATGTAGAAATTATTATATACTGTAGAACGATTATGGAAGTCCCGCAAATACCCGAAGGAGTATAGCAAAATGTCAGACAACCGGATATCTCTGCGTCTTGATGACCACGAGATAAGGACCATCGACGAATATCTGGACTCACATCCTGATATCGCAAACAGGTCCCAGCTCGCGCGTGTCTCAATAAGACGGTATATCTCCGAGGAGAACGGGGAGGAACTGTCCAATGAGATCCAGTCAGAGCAGGTGCGGAGAAAAGTCGTGAAGGTTGTTCTTGCTCCGGCTGAGGTGGATTTGCTCGACCAGATGGTGAGGGGCGGATACTTCGTGTCCATAGAGGATGCGATAAGCTACATCCTGAAGACCCATACCATAAACAGAGAGAACAGGCTCGAGAAAACCATGGAATCCATCTGCGACACGAGGGAAAAGCTGGTGCAAGTGGACCGCGATCAGTGAGAAGGGAAACAGTTTAGCGGCTGTCAGAAGGGATGGGATGCACGTACAGTTCCTAAACAGTGGGCACCTTCGGGATATTTCGAATAAATGATGGAGGAGACAAATGTCTGAATTCGGAGAGTTCATCCAGGAAGGAATGGATGTGTCCATTGTGGGCGGAATCGGAGAACCCAGAGTATGCGTTGTTGGCTGCGGAGGCGCGGGCAACAATGTGGTCGAAGGGCTGTACTGGGACCACCCGGGAATTGAGACGATAGCCCTCAATGACAATCAGGACAGGCTCTGCACGATTTCATGCAGCTCCGCCCTGTTGATCAGGCCGGAGGACATGGAGGCGGCCGAAGAGCTCTACGGCGATGCCATACGGGAGAAACTGTCAAACTCTGATATCGTCTTTGTCGTCGTGGGCCTCGGCGGAACATTCGGTTCAATTGTCGCGCCCATCGTATCTAGAATAGCCAAGGAGATGAATCTCACTGTCCTGGCAGTGGGCATACAGCCGTTTGCAGAGGAGATGAGGTCACACTGCGAGGCTACGCTCGGGGAACTGAAGAACCTGTCCGATGCCGTGGTCGTCATAGACAACAACAAACTGGCCGAGATTTCAGAAGACCTTACGGTTGAAGA
>JAKABN010000045.1 GCA_021796895.1 Thermoplasmata archaeon
AGGTTTCGTGCAGACAGTAACCGTACATAACGGAAGCGCATCCAACATTTACGGTTATGGCGGAACGGCGGGTTACATCAGTTATCAGGTATCAGTCAACTTCCCCAAGGGCGGTGTGGTCGGGACCGGCCAGTATTCTCTCAGCGCCACGCTTGTAATTAACTCCTCTTCGACACCGATCACTTCCAGACCTGTGATATTCAACGCGGTCAATCAGGTCAGCTCTCTGCCGTATCTCGCAATTTTCATTGTGGGAGATGTCGTGGTCATCGGGGTCGTGGTCTATGTCGTGATGGCCATGAGGAAAGGGAAGAGCTGATACTACACTGCATTTCCGCAGCGCGAACAGGTCTTCACATTGATGGCATTCAGGGCACCGCATGATGTGCATGCCTTAAGGAGTCTGGAACGGCACACGGGACAGGAAGCATCGCCGTACGGGACAATTGCACCGCAGACACTGCACAGTGTGCTCTCCCTGCGAGCAACATTGCCTGATTCCGCATTCGATTTTTTATGACTTCTGCGCACAGCCAGCATTACGGAGCCGACAATAGTGAACGAAACAGAGATACCGATTATATATGAGAACAGAAGAAAATATGACTGGCTGTCGAAATGGAGTAGCAGCACCACAAGCAGAAAAATGACTATATTGAAAGGTGTCAGGAGTATCAGTGACCAGCCCGTTCCGTAGATCAGACGGTTGTCAGCATCTGCGGAGTTTTTGCGTACCGGCTTCCTGTTGACCGAGCTCATCAGGCCACATCACCAATATGCCTCATCGTTCAGACGGCGCTTCAGCGCCATGAATCTGGCAGAGACGCCGGGTGATTGATGCTATGAAACATATATATGCGTCGACAAAATTCTCAGGGCCCGAGGGCCCATAGATCAGCCCGGAAGATCGCCTGCTTTGCAATGCCGGAAAAGGCTACAAAACAGCAGGAGGCCGCGGGTTCAAATCCCGCTGGGTCCACATAATCTATTCGCCGGGTACTTCACTTACCATCGGTGCTCTCGGCTCATTATGCCTTTCCGGGGCAAATACGATCATTTGCTGGAGGACGGACACGTTTTGAGCTGGCTCGAGAACCTGAAAGCAAAATCCGTCCTTACAGCAACAGTTTATCTGCGTAATCTCAGTCATTACTGAGAACTCAATTGGACATCACCCGAAAAGATGCTCTTCGAAGCAAGGAAGAAAGGGTTTCAGAACAGATTTGTTGACTTTGTGCACAGACTTGAGAAGGACGGGAAGGCTGGTAGCTACATAGCGAGATCCAAGAAAGCGGCGCTCTCCCGGGTAAGGTTTAACGGCATTAGACTCGATTTAAATGGTACCATGTCGAATATTTATCACACGGATGCGGGTTTTTATGCAGAGTCTGCCAATCGGAATGATTTTCAGTCCTGCGAACCTGACGGAAAGAATGAACTATGCCGGCTCAGTTATCCTGACCGGCAGAAAGACCAGGAGGAAACACCAGATTGGCAGGACAGATGCGATTCTACTCGCTGAAACTTCCGCAGAAGGTCGACTTCTCTCCGTCCGAGCTTATTGAGAAGATTGCCGGCGCAAGAATGCCGTTTCAGTTCATAATTGAGAAGAATGGCACAAGGCCGGTGGAACTGGTGGTTGCCGCCCATTGTGACTTATTGAGCACACTCTCCTTTGCAGTTGCAAGCAAACACTACAATTCAGAAATAAACATCATGAATGTATTGAGAACCGACGGCTATTTTCTTGGTGCAACAATGAAGAGGCTGGAAGCGGCGGAGATCCTGCAGGTGTCATCGACAATTCAGTCCACAATGCTTGCACTGAGAGACGGGGAAAAGTTCCGTGTTACACTGGATGTTATACCATTCAGATGGAGAAGCGCGTTGGGAAAGATGCGCGGGACCTGCAGCATGTCGTTGACCATCCTGTATTCTGGCTCTCTGAACAGACTGATTGGTATATTTCCTCTGCTGCAGGAACGCAAACTGTGGAAGCTGAAAAAGTCATGGAGACTGAAGACAAGGTTTCGTGTCCAACCATTCGCCCTCGTGGATTACATCATCCCCTCGCTCAATGAAATGGATGAAAGAAATACGATGATTGCAAGGAGACACGTACCACAAACGCTGGGTGATACGGAGATAAAGGGAGTGAATATGGTGGTCCCGGGCAGGTCCTCACCATATCTTGTGGACAGTTCATTCTTCACCGAAAACACGCTTGTGTTCGGAGGAACACGCACAGGAAAGAGTACCTTCCTGTGCCGTCTCATTTCCGCTCTCGTGGCCAATGGCAGGCCGATCTGCCTGATTGATCCGCACGGAGACCTCGTTTCGAGATCGATGAAGACCGCGGACTTTTCCCGGGACGGTCACGACGTTATATTCGTCGACCCCGTGGACTGCCCCGTAGGCCTCAACCCGTTTGAGGTGTTCCGGCAGCCTGGCGAGGGCGAGCGCATTTCCAGCCTCATCTCAGAATCTATTGGTCATGTTGTCTAAACAGCTTATGGCAGTGAATTCTGGGGACCGAGGATGGATTACCTCCTGCACGGTCTGCTGCTATCCGTTGCCGACCTGAAGGAGACCAACTTCGTCGACCTGCTGGAACTCGTGAACAGCTCGTTTGCCGCAAGGGAACTCGCCGACAGCACATCAGATCAGACGACCAGGAATTTCCTTCTGTCGGAGCTGCCGAAGGCGAGGGAGGACTGGTGGATGGCCATCAAGGATAAGATAGGGAGGATTATTGTGGACGCGCGGGCACGCACAGTCCTCTGCAGGAGGAAGGGCAATGTGGACCTCTACGGCGCAATCAGCACGGGCAGGAGCATTTTCGCAGACATAAACGTGAACAGCATTGGTCGAGGCACATCGGCACTTATCGGCTCGATATTGATGTCCATGTTCTGGGTCGTTTCGTCATCGCTGCGCACAGGTGCAACAATAATTGTCGATGAGGCACAGATGTTTCTGCCTGAAATAATACAGGAAATTGCATCAGGCGGCCGAAAATTCGGCGTGAACATCATACTCGCCAGCCAGAGCCCGTCAAACTTTGAAAGGTCAGCACTCAGCGGCATGGCATCCAACTTCCGGAACTCGTTTACATTCAGGCTAAGCAACTTTGATGCGCCTGTCATGGCACAGCTCCTCGCCACAGAGGATGTCGAGGAGATAACAAATCTGCCTGACCTGACTGCACTGGCAAAGACAAACAACAGGTTCGCCAGGATTGAAATTGAACCTGTCGTCGGCGGCCTCGAGGAAAGGGCCGCAGCCATCGAGAGGACAAAGGCTGAATTCGGAACCGAAGACGACTCCCAGCCTTCACCATTCTCTTCACTCGAAGGGCAGCTTTTTGATGTACTCCAGATTGTCAGAGCGGCCGAAAGACAGGGCAAACAGTCGCTGAGCGGTCTGGAGGAAACTGGCGCGCTGATGCTGTTCGGCTATGGCCAGTCTGAACTGTCGACGCTCATCGAGAATGCGAGGTCCATGGGACTCGTCCAGAAGGCACATCTCAAGCTCACGCAGAGAGGCAGGAGTGAGATGATGCGCCTGCAGGGCGGCATACTCGCGGGCGACGAGAAGCACAGGAGCATGGTGCTGTCATTGACGGACATACTCGATTCGATGCACCTGATCACATACATTCCGAGGCAGAAACTGGGAGTGGAGAGACCGGACATTATAGTTAAGACTGCATCCAGCATATCATCTACACTGTTCTACATGGAAGTGGAGGTGGCGACAAAGTATCAGCTGGACAAGCGAAGGAAGAAGGTGGAGAGAGCCGAAAGGAACGGTGCCATACCTGTTTTTGTCTTCGACGAACCCGGACCGCCACTCTCCGCGATAAAGAAAGGGGAATTTCCGGAATCTGTTTTTGCATACTTCGGAAACAACAGTCTGAAGGTCTGGATCGGCGGCGAATGGAAGACCGTGGAAAGCCATGCAGATATTCTGGGCCGTGGTGCGAAGAGCAGGAACGCTTAGACATTATCCACTCTCTTCGTTTCCTTCCATTTCATACACGTGCTGGACTCCCGATGCTTAATGAGAGTTCTTTGAATCCGCAATGTCTGCAAATACATTCATTTGAGCAGAAATAATTCATTCGGTTGCCAACATAGCAGAACGTTCCTTCAGCTGAATTCTTCCCGCTCGAACAGCCAGAGCCCTGCGATGGCAGTGAGCACAAGATAGGCAACCATGATGAGAACGCCCTCGCCGATACCCGAAACATAGAAAGTCGTCGTAACGACTCTTCTGCCTATCAGAGTGTGCACATGAGATATGGTTCCTGCGAAACCCCAGTTAATAGTCGGAACAAACACGCCACCGATGGTGGAGCTTGCATATGATATGACCATCCATGGTTCGATATTGACAAGCCGGGAAATCAGATCTTCCAGCAAAGTGAAACCGAACAGGAACAGTATCGCCGTCAGCACAAAACCATAGGCACTCGTTTTGAAGAGTGAACTGAAGAAGAAAGTCGCACCCAGAACAGAACTGAGATAAATTAAGGCGAGAATCAGCGAAAGACCAAGCTGCCATGGAAACGCATTGACGCCGAAGTAATACACACCATTTGCCAGTAAAATGACGAAGTAGAGGAGAACCATGGCGCTGGAAGCGATGAAAGCCGCAATGAACTTCCCGACGTATACAGTAGATCGGCGGATCGGGAGTCCCATCAGGAAATATCCCGTCCTGTTCTGGAATTCTCCGGCTATGGCATCCCCTCCGAAAAAGACTGCGGCCAGGACTACAATCAGTCCTATCCCGCCACCCCAGAAGGAGCCGTAAAATGCCAGAACACTTGATACCAGTCCGCCGCGATAGTATCCAACAACTGCAGAGATTATCAGACCGATGACCAGAATGATCAGGGTGAGAGACACGAACCGCCTGGATCTCAGATATTCCCGAAGCTGATATCTGGCAAGTTTAGGGATCTGCTCCAGGGAAGGCGGAACCTGCAGCTGTCCCATTCGCTCTGAGGCAGTATCGCCGGCCATATTTTCAATCCCCCTGAGAAATCTGGCTGAGATAAATTTCCTCAAGCGCACTCTCGGACTCGACAAGGCCCATTACACCAATACGCAAATCAACAAGCGATTTCAGGAGTTTCTCCTGGCCGTCGGCGCCGCCCGGGAAACGGATGCGAAGCCTCCTGGGATCAAGCTGAGTCCAATCGTGAATTCCATTAAGAGAGCTTAGCGATGCTGCTATAGTTTCAGCAGGAAGCGGACGTGCGAGAGTGACATCCACGGATGCATGACCGTTGGCGAATCTGGCGGTCACGTTGTCAAGCGTATCGTAAAACAGCAGCTTTCCCTTATTGACCAGTGCAACCTCATCACAGACCTCACTGACTTCGCTCAGAATGTGGCTGCTCATGAAAATCAATCTGTCGCTCTTTTTCAATGCACGAATAATGTTTCTAACCTCTGCCATACCCCTGGGATCAAGGCCAGTACTGGGTTCGTCAAGCAAAACGACCTCGGGATCATGGACAAGCGCGGCAGCGATGTTTATCCGCTGCTTCATTCCCTTTGAGAATTTACCCAGCTTCTGATCTGCCCATTCTGACATCTTCACCTCTGCCAGAACCGTTTCGATGCGATCGCCACGATCAGATGCAGGAACGCCCCGAAGATCTGCGACCATTCCGAGCGCTTCATTTGGCGTAAGGGATGGATATATTTCCGGACTTTCTATCAGAACACCGGCATCGGCAAGAGCTCTCTTCCTCTCTGCCCTGACGGATATCCCGTTAATCAGGCATTCGCCGCTGGTTGGAAAGATCATATTTGTGAGGAGCTTCAGCGTTGTCGTTTTTCCGGCTCCATTGGGTCCGAGGAATCCAACGCATTTCGTGCCCTCGATCTTCAGATCAAGGGAGTCGAGAGCCAGGAATTTCCCGTAAGATTTTGTCAGACCATGAGTCTCTATTGATGGTGTCATCGTGATTCACCTGCCTCCTCGTTTTGAAACATTTATCTTTGCGCCTTCGGCAATCGTTCTTTTGGGGTTTTGACGCCTGAGCTCGGATGTGATTTTGCTTAAGACCCTGATTGAAGCGGCAATGTCAGGAGGAGAAAGATTCTTTTCCAGTTCAATCCATCTCGCAGCCGTCCTGGCCTCCAGGCGTTCCGCTATCCGGCGGCCCCGCGCCGTCAGCGAGACCAGAACACGTCTCCGGTCCTCGATGCTGTGCTCCCGATGCAGCAGACCCCCTTCAAAGAGTTCATCCAGCATACTGGAAATCGTTGCCGGTGATACAGACATCCTTGCGGCCATATCTGTCACCGGCCGGGGGCCGTATTTCAGCAAGGCACGCAAAACAAAAGAATGGCGCATGGGAATCTTCTCAAGAGCCGCCTCCTTCCTGCTGCTTCCGACGTACTCCAGCACGAAATCGATGCACGAAGTCCGGAGGTCAGCGTTATCTACCGCGGCCTCCACAACGAGGCCCTTTTGTTTTGATTCCATAATATTTAGTATATCAAACAATATGATCACCTTAATAAAGTACAGCACACTGATTTTAAAGCCATGCGGTCATACAGAAATTCAGGCTGAGGCCGGATGTTCCGTGTCCGGCGTTCTGAAGCAGGAGGCCGGAACAGTAATCTCAAAGCGAGCTCCCTTTCCGCTTTCACCCGTCTCGCTTATCGACATGCCGCATGATTCCAGCAGTTCACTTACAAGATACAGCCCGTGCTTGTTCTTATCTGCAAGATTTCCTGAAAATACGCTTTTCTTCATCGCGGCGGGAATACCCGCGCCGTTGTCCTCGTAGATTAGTTTGTGAGATATGCTGTCCGACAATGCCGAAATAGATATGCGTGACACATGGTCGCCATGTCTCAACGAGTTGTCGACAAGATTGTGAAACACCTTTTCGAGAAAGGGCATTGAATGTATTTCGGTTTGACCCACATCCGCAGTCAATATCACATTCCTGAGATCGAAACCGGCCAGCGCCCTGGAGACTACATCCGCAAGATTCTGCCATCTTGCCTCGTCATCCTCTATGCTTGTCTGTATGTTCCTGAACTGTTCTATGTGGTCGTTTATGCGGCGGGCAGCATCCTTGATGCCGTTGAAACTCCTGATCGCCGCATCATTGTTGCCGGAAAGCAGTCCCGCTTCGGCAAAAGCAAGTATGGAATGAAGGCAATTCCGTATATCGTGCCTGTCCATATTTGCGATCAGCTTGAGTTTCTCATTTGCTTCCCTCAGCTGCTCTCTGCTCGATATGACTTCAGTTGCATCCTTCATTCCGCATACCCAGTGGCTCACTTTGCCGTTCTCTCCAACAACTGGCGAGACATCCATATGGACCCAGATGCCCGGACCCGATGGTTTCTTCAGCCGCAAATCGCCTGAATATCTTCTGGACCGGTGCATGGAAGACGTTACGGAAGCGAGTTCCGATTCCGTGATGAAACTTCCGAGGACCAGCCTGAATTCTTTACCCGTCACTTCCTCCTCCGCCAGGCCCGTCGTTTCCAGGAAGGAAGGGTTTGCGAACTCGACCTTGCTCCCGGAATCCTTTCCGTCGCTTAGTATGAGGAACATGTAAGGGGATGTTCTAAGCACTGTGTCATGGAGGAGCAGGACATCCCTCAGTCTCTTGCTTTCCGATATGTCCCTGGTAGACGAAGCCACGGCGTATACACCGCCTGTTTCGTCCCGCAGAGGGAAAAGGCTGATGCTGACCTCCACGGGTGTGCCGTCCTTCCTGAGTCTGACTGCGTCGAACCTTTTGCTGTTGCCTTTCAGTGTGTCTTCGACGTTTCGGCGGTAGTCAGCCTCAGCAGCCGGCGGTATCGTCGGGAGCTGACGTCCATTGATTTCTTCAAATTTCCAGCCGTAAAGCCGTTCGAAGGCCGGATTGACATTCAGCGTCCTTCCCTCACTGTCTGTGATTGCCATCGCGTCCAAGCTGTTCTGCATGTATGAAGCCATCATATCCATCGCTGTCTTGAGCTTCTGATCAGAAATTAGTGCTGAATGGAATCGCCCCATCTCATCTGCCAGACCAGCAAGCAGCTCCAGAAACTCCTGCTCCCTTTCGGTCCGGAAGGTTCTGTACAGCACCATTATGCCGTTGATTTTCCTGCCTGTCTTTACAGGAAATGCCAGCGCGCTCTTCAATCCGGCGCTCCCTGTATCCCTTCCGCACATAGTATCGGACCCGGACTGAAAATCTGTTACCAGTATCGGTTTAGCCGCGCTCCATGCCCTGCCCGCTATACCCCTCTCAATTGGGGCGGAGAGGCCGGAGGATGCTTTTTGGAATTCCTTGGAAACAGTATCAATTTCGGGAGATATCCACTGATCCTCGATACTGAGCATTGCACATTCCTCGTCCGGAAGCCAGAATTCACCCACTTCGCATCCAGATCCCTTGCATATTACTTCCAGCAGCGGAAGATGAGCGTCCTTCAGCGATTTGGCCGTCGCCAGTATGCCTTTGACACCGTAATGTGTCAGCCTGACGGCCTCCTCCATATTCTTCAGTGTCACGTCGCGGAAAACCATGACATACCCGGTGGTTTTACCGGAATGATCCCTGATCGGGGCTGCAGAATCGCTGATTGCGAATGCCTTCCCGTTTCTCGATACCATGATCGTGTGGTTTGCCATTCCCACTGAGGTTTTGTTCTTGAGAGCAGTTTCAACCGGCAGTTCGACGGGCGCGTGTGTCCTTTCGTCGAATATTTTGAAAACATCCCTTATCGGCCTTCCAAGCGCCTCAACCGAACTGTAGCCGAGCATATCCTGCGCAACGGGATTCAGGTATAGCACATTTCCTTCAGTGTCGGTAGTTATCACCGCATCCCCTATGCTGGACAGCGTGGTTTCGAACAATTCGCGTTGCCGTATGTTTTCCTCCATTATCTTTATATTCGGAGTAATGTCGCGGCCTATGCCGGATATACAGATTATCCTCCCCTTGGCGTCCCTGACAGGAGATATTGTCATGCTTGCATAGAACACAGAACCGTCCTTCCGCAGTCTCTTTCCCTGGTACCTTTCAGATATGCCTGTTTCTGCGACGACCCTGAAGCGTGTTTCCACATCGCGCACGTCTTCGCCGGACACCATCGGGAGTCTCATGCCTATTGCCTCTTCCGCAGTCCAGCCGTATATCCTCTCGAACGACGAGTTGACCTTGAGTATCCTGCCGGATGTGTCAAACAGCAGAATGGCGTCATCCGTGTTCTGCACGAGGGATTCGAGAAGCTCCCTGGTTTCCCTCAAGTCCTCCTGCAGTATCCTCTGTATCCTGCTCTCTCTGACAATATCCTTAATTTCGCCCATCTGTGCTACGAGGTCTCCGCCCTTCTGGAAATAGTAGTTTGCTCCGCGGTTCAGAGCCTCCATTACGACCTCTTCACGTCCCCTACCGGTGAGAAGTATGAATGGCATCTTCAGCTGCATTCCTCTGATCCTGTCCAGGAACTCAAGGCCGTCCATCTGAGGCATCTGATAATCGGATATCACGGCGTCATAATCGGCAGACTTGATGGCCTTCAGTCCCTCCAGAGCGGATGAGGCGATGTCCACGTGTATCTTTCCATCCGTCTCCAGAAGCAACTTCACTGGCTCATGTAGCGCGTCTTCGTCATCGACATATAGCACGTTAATGGCCAAATTCTCTTCCCTGCCAGTGAATGCGATAATATTCACCAACAGGAATCGTATTTTATCTTTGCGTATCGAATTACGCATGTGATACTCTCATTCCTGTCGCGCCCGTGATGCTGCCAGATGCACCTGCACCATCTACAACAGTCGTGCAGCCACGGGCCGGGCATTCCTGCCCGTGTTACATGCAATTTGCACAGGAGCGCCGAAATTCGTGTTTCAGGAGTACGCCCTGTCGTTTGTGGTGCGTTCCGCACTGCCGCTCTTGCGGTATGGCTGGGACACGACACCAAGTTGCTGCATCGTCTCTATGAGTGTGGTAAGCATTTTGTGATTCTCATCGGCCTTGCTTCCGATTGCGTCCAGCTTTTCCTCGAAAAGTGAAACTTTTCTCTGCAGGTTGACAATTTCATCCTTCAGTGCTCGCAAAATCGGATCCGATTCGTCCCTGTTCTGCATTCAATATCATCTCCTGTTTGTCCATCACAAATGCGCACTCACAGCATTAAGCAATCGCCTTTTCGGCGAACGCTCTGAATTCCTGGGAGCGAAGACCAACGCCGGAAACCCCGTCCAGCCTGCTGACAGGTTTGTGGTTGTCGAAGAGTATTGCAGTTGGAACGACATCTATTGAAAATGCATCCCATAAAGGGCTTCCCGGATCGGAAATGTCAGCCAGCGCGATTGCGATCCCGCCTTCCGGAAGAAGGCGCTCGAATTCGGACAGGAAACGTCTGCAGAAAGGACACCAGGTGGCATGAAAGATTACCAGAGTTCTCTTCTCAGATCCGTATTCTCCGTTAGCAAAATCCTGCACTCCAGGTATATCGGTCATGGAGAATCCATTGATACCGATTACAAAAAGTTGACTGTGCGTCATGTCGGTCTGAGCAAACGGGACAAAAATCAAGTTCGTGAATATTTCATGCAGGCTTCGACCATATTGCCGGCCATTCTGCTGCTGGAGCCGAAGTGCAGATGAAGAAATGAGCCGACGGCGCTTCCGGATACTGAACCTGTTGCTTCGGCGTCGCGCTCCTTCGTATTCCACACCAGGAACGGTCTCTCACTTTCTCCTGCAGCATCTTCCGTGACCCTCGCGTAATGGAATTCATGTCCGCGCGCATGCATCTCCTTTCCGCCAAGGGCTGTTGCCATGCTGGTTCTGACTTTCCTGTATCCTATTACAGGAGACCGGGTGAGTGCAACAGACGCGCCGAACACGCCCGCCATCCTATATGAGACGCCGCCGGACTCCAGCTCTCTGCAAAGAGCCATGAAACCGCCGCATTCGCCATATATCGGCATTCCGTCTTCGGCCGCCTTCTTCAGGCCCGAAAGCATAGGCACGTTACGGGAAATGGAGGATGCATAAAGCTCCGGATATCCGCCGCCCATATACAGACCGTCAAACATATCGACAGACCTGTCGTTTACAGGCGAGAATGGCACAATCTCAGCTCCGGCTCTCCTGAGCAGTTCGATGTTATCGTGGTAGTAGAAGTTGAAGGCATAATCTGAGGCCACCCCTATGCGCACTTTGACTTCCTGTTTTCGCTCAGCCACAGCAGGAACGGTTTCATTGGGCATGGAAAACAAACGAATGAATTCATTCATATCAAATGACTCGCCAAGAGCGGAGGCGAGGGAGTCGGCCATCGATGAAATTGTCTTCATGTTTTCAGGGAGCGCCAGGCCAAGATGCCTCTCGTTCACTCTGAATTGCGGGGAGTCGGGAATGTGCCCGAATACCCTGATTCCGGCAGCCTCAATTGCGCTGCGGCATCCTTCAAAATGACCTCTGCTGCCGGTCTTTGTCAATATGGTTCCTGCAATCCGCACGCCTCTCCTGCGGGCATATTCACTCACTCCCCAGGCAACGGCTGCAGCTGTCCTCATCGCCGGTGACACGTCGAGCACTAGTATGATCGGTGCGCCAAGCAGTTTTGATACCCACGCAGTACTTGCGAAATCCCGTCTGGCACTGAGGCCGTCGAAAAGGCCCATCATGCCTTCGATTATGCAGAAGCGTCCCTCGCCACGCTCTCGCGCGACGCTTTTTCTGACGTATTCTGCCGATGTCATAAAACCGTCGAGGTTGATTGAACGGTTGCCGGTTGCCGCCTCGTGAAACTGAGGATCTATGAAGTCCGGTCCGACCTTGAACGGAGCGACGGCTATGCCATTCCTTTCGAGAAGGCGCATCAGTGCCATGGAAACAGTGGTTTTCCCGGTTCCGGTGGAGATGCCTGCGATTATCACAATTCCGGGTGCCCTGCCCTTCATGGCTCCGGATAGACGGCCTCGGATTTGAATTTCCTGTTCACGTCTTCGTAACGAGACATCTCCTCATTCGAGAGCGGCCTTATCTTCCTCATTGCCGATTCGAAATCTTTCAGTGTAATCCTGATACCTGAGAGTGCCTTTTCATCCATTGCGCCGCCGCTCTTTGAAAAGTGGGACTTCATCGCAATCATTGCCGCCTGGTTACACACGGAGGCTATTTCGGCGCCGGTGTAGTTGTTCATCATTTCGGCAAGCTTCTCGATCTTCACGTCGCCGGAAAGGGGCTTTTTCCTTGTGTGTATTGCGAGAATCGACTTCCTTGATTCGGCATCCGGCAGCGGAACGTAAATAATTCTGTCGAACCGGCCGGGCCTGAGAAGTGCGGGATCGATTATATCGGCCCTGTTTGTGGCCGCAATCACAGACACACCGCGCAGCTCCTCGAGTCCGTCGAGTTCGGTAAGCAGCTGGCTCACCACCCTTTCTGTTACCTGGGCATCCCCTGCATTGCTGCCGCGGACGGGGACGATCGCATCTATTTCATCGATGAATATAACGCAGGGAGCAGCGAGTCTCGCCTTCCGGAATGTTTCTCTGACCGCCTTCTCGCTTTCTCCGACCCACTTGCTCAGAAACTCCGGCCCCTTGACGTTGATGAAATTAGCCTCGCTCTCGTGCGCCACCGCCTTCGCTAGCAATGTCTTTCCGGTGCCCGGAGGACCATACAGGAGTATGCCCCTGGGCGGCACGACGTCCAGCTTCTCGAACGCCGCGTCAAACTTGAGCGGCCACTCTATTGCCTGCTGCAATTCATCCTTCAGTTCGCTCAGGCCGCCGATATCGTCCCATGATACATTGGGCTTCTCTACAAGCACCTCGCGCAGTCCTGATGGAGACATTTCCCTGAATGCGGTGGTGAAGTCTTCCATCGCAACTTTCAGCGTGCGGAGAACCTCTGCCGGAACGACTTCTGATTCCACATCTATATGCGGAAGCATTCTTCTCAGCGAACGCATCGCTGCCTCCTTGCACAGCGCCCAGAGATCGGCGCCGACGTATCCGTGCGTCATGTCCGCTAGCTTTTCCAGCCTGACGTCGTCTGTTACCGGCATGCCTCTTGTGTGTATCTGCAAAATCTCCAGCCGGCTCTTCTTGTCAGGAACTCCAATCTCTATCTCCCTGTCGAACCTTCCCGGCCTTCTGAGCGCGCCGTCAATCGCGTTCGGTCTGTTGGTCGCGCCTATGACCACTACCTTGCCCCTGCTCTCCAGCCCGTCCATGAGCGCGAGCAGCTGCGCCACGACCCTGCGCTCGGTCTCGCCTGTGACCTCGTCCCTCT
>JAKABN010000046.1 GCA_021796895.1 Thermoplasmata archaeon
CTGTCAGATGAGGTGATTGCAGTCATAGAGAAGGAAGTGACAAAATTCGGTACAGGGGCAAAGGTCGACTGCCCCAGGAAGTTCCTGGGGAAAAGGGTCTATCTTGTGATATGCGAGAAGGAAAGAAAGGACACAGAATTTTAGGCTCAGCCTGTGCGACAGCGGGACACAGCTCAATCCGGGACGCGAACGTCTTTGCGGCGTAAGGCAACCGTGGGGCAAAGGTTGTCAGCGAGTGCGCTCGTCAGGTTCGTGTTGCGGTCGTGCGGAAGCATGAAGCGTTATGACGACATCGCCAGGCGAGAGAGGCGTGTTGCCTTCAAATGAAATGATCGCCATTCCCTCCCTGATGATTGCGATCGGTCTCTCGCTGCCGCCAATATTCAATTCTGAAAACACAGTGGCCCCCCGGACCGGTATCTCCCCCAGCCCGAGTCCCGCCTCCTCCGTTACAATATTCATCAGGAAATCCGCGCCGTTTGAATCGAGCACCGCGTTGGCGAGAATGCCGCCATGCATCCTTGAAAGTGGAATGACGACGTCGATCTTTGCCTGCTTCATGATATCGAAATCCTCAAATCTGGAGCACGAAGCTATGATCTTAAGCGACGGGTTCAGCTCCCTCGCCTTCAATGACGCCATGATTGCGAGCTCGTCGGGCTGATCTGATATAATCAGTGTTTCGGCCTTCTCAATGCCCGCCCTCTTCAGCGCTTCGGCAGAAAGCGGATTTCCCGAAATGGCTGTGATGTTCTGCGCCTTGAGTGACGAGACGTCGATTTTTTCATCCACAACCACATACTCCACATTTTGTTCCCTGAGCTGCCTTATCAGTTCCCAGCTTGCGTCGTTGTAGCCCACAATTATTACGTGTTCCCTCATGTTCGTACGATGGAGCCCCCTTGATTCCAGAAACTTTCTTTCTATTACGAATGCCGATACTTCCGTGGCTATAAGAGCGTAGGTGCCCACGCCCAGTATGATGACAAAGAAGAACACGATGCGCGAGACGGTGTTGTTCGGATATATGTCACCATAACCCACAGTGGTTATGGTCTCTGCAACCCAGTAAAGGGAGAGAAAGAGGGTGTTTCTCTGCCCTGACGGAAGAACGGGTTCGGCGTAATAGAAGGCGAGTGTTCCGAACGTGATTATCATGACTGCGAATGCCACAAGGACTGCTGCCTTCGTACCGCTGAACATTCTCTTCAGCTTCCTCCTCATCAGGACAAGCAGCGAAAACAAATCCGATCACGCTTCCTCTCTGAAGTTGTAGAGCCTGTCTCTCATTAAAAATTATTGTCATGACGACGGAAGGGAACGACTGCAAAAAGTGTTTATCCATAAGAGGGCTTCTCCGGCTGTCAGGGTGAGTTGAACATGGTTCTCGGAAAGACGGTTGCGGATGTTGTTGTCGAAAGGCTCGTCAAATGGGGTGTCAGGAGGGTATATGGAATACCCGGCGATGCAATAAACACCATAATGGACACCATACGGAAAAGCAAGGAGATAGAGTTCGTGCTGGTGCGGCACGAGGAGTCGGGCGCCTTTGCCGCATCCGCCGAGGCAAAGCTTGACGGGAAGCTAGCCGCGTGCGTGGGAACAGCCGGACCGGGTGCCATTCATCTGCTCAACGGTCTGTACGAGGCGAAAACCTCCAGGGTTCCGGTAATCGCCCTGACGGGACAGGTCGATTCAGACATGATCGGCACTGACTATTTTCAGGAAATTGATCTCCTCCGCCTGTACGCAGACGTCTCTGTTTACAACCAGCGGATAGCATCGCCCGATGATGCGGCCGTTGTCATCGAAACGGCATGCAGGAATGCCGTGTCCAGGAGGGGAGTATCTCATGTGTCGTTTCCGCTCGATATACCGCGTAGGAAGGTTTCCAGAACCGCACCCGGGAGTTCCGTGACGTACGCCCCGTCATTCCCGGTTGCGCCGGATGCGGAAATTGCCAGGGCCGCGCAGTTGCTCGACGAGGGAGAGAATATCGTCATTCTTGCAGGCAGCGGGGCGATGAGTTCGGGCGATTCACTAATATCGATTTCGGATAAACTTGGTGCTCCCGTCTGTGTAACGCTGCCGGGAAAGGGGTGTATTCCAGACAATCATCCGAATTGCCTGGGCGGTCTCGGGCTAATCGGCACCAGACCGTCCCAGGATGCAATGGAGAAGGCAGATACTGTCCTTCTGGTCGGTACCAGTTATCCGTATACCCAGTTTCTGCCGAACCATGCGCGGATCATACAGATTGACATAGATCCGGACCAGATTGGGAAGAGATGCAGGGTGGATGCCGCTCTGCTTGGTGATGCGGACAGTTCCCTGAGGCGCCTTCTGCAGCTTGTAAAAGAGCGGAAGAGCAGCGAATTCCTGGAGCAGTGCCGAAGGGAGATGGTTCAGTGGAACGAGAAACTCGATGCGGAGTGTTCTGATGACAGCAGACCGATAAGACCGCAGATCGCGGCCCGGGCACTTCAGGAGGAACTTCCGGAGGACGCGATAATATGTGCGGATGTCGGTAACGTGACCGTCTGGATCGCTCGTTACTTCAAATCCGCCCGTCACAGGTTCATATTCTCCCCCTGGCTGGGAAGCATGGGTGTTGCGTTACCGTCCGCCATAGGTGCTGCGTTCTCGCATCCGCAAAAGACGGTGGCCGCATTTGCAGGCGACGGGGGATTTACCATGCTGATGGGTGATTTCAATACTGCCGTGAAGTACTCGCTGCCGATAATCTGTGTGGTGATAAACAACGGCATACTGGGTATGATCAAATTCGAGCAGGAAGTTATGGGACATCCCGAGTTCGGCATCGAACTTCATAATCCGAATTACGCGGACTATGCAACCGCATGCGGCGGCTTCGGCATCAGGGTGACTGATCCGGCCGAGGTAAGGAATGCTATCAGATCTGCGCTGACGTCCGGGAAACCGTCCATCGTGGAGATAATGGCTGATCCGCGGGAACGACCGATGCCGCCGAAGATTAGGAGCGCCCAGGCATTCCATTACGCCACTGCACTGTTCAGGGAGAAATTCGATCCCTGAACCCTGCCTGCCGACGCTGAATCGTGTCGGCGGGACCGATGGGTTTAGCGGAACGGGGGGGCTGGATGATTGGAGGCGGAAGCGACGAAGGTGGTGATCGCGGGTGCGGGATTTGCAGGAACGGAAGCAGCACAGGCGCTCTCCGCACTTGTGCGCGGAAGGAATGTACAGATAACGATGGTGAGTGACAGAAGCTATCATCTGTTTACGCCGCTTCTGTATCAGGTTGCCTCGGGCCTTGCTAATCCCTACCACGTCATACAGCCGGTAAGGGGCTGGGCGGTAAGGAAGAGGATTGCGTTTCTTGAGGCAACAGTGAATACAGTCGATATTCAACGGAAGGCGATCGAAACTGACAGAGGCGTCCTGAATTACGATTTCCTCGTTCTCTGCCTCGGCACAGAAACGAACGATTTCGGCATACCCGGAGTAAGCGAAAAGGCGCTTTTTCTGAAGAAGCTTGAGGACGGTGACGCAATACGCAACAGGATGCTCCGCTGCTTCGAGGCAGCTTCCCTCCCCGCGACGCCCGAGAGTGAACGCAGGAGGCTGCTGAGTACAGTCATAGTCGGAGGAGGATCATCCGGTGTGGAACTCGCCGGAACGATTGCCGACTATTTTGGCGTCCTGGACGAATATTATAAGGGCATCGACACAGACAGGAGCACACGCGTTTCGCTGATAGAAGCGGAAGGCAAGCTTGTTCCCGGCCGGGGCGACAGCATATCCGAAACATGCCTGCGCGTGCTGCGCCGGAAAGGGGTGGACGTACGCTTCAATGCAAAGGTGGCATCGGTGGATGCGGACGGCATAAGACTCCGGGACGTAACGATCATTACGACCGATACGGTGGTCTGGGACCGCAGGCATAAAACCGAACAGGGTCATTGCCGGCCTGTCCGTGGATGGAAGCGAAAGCAGGGGAGGAAGACTGGTTGTCGACAGGCAGCTTAGGCTGCGTTCGGCACCTGGCGTATACGTTATCGGTGACTGCGCGTATATAGAAGATGGAAAAGGCGGCGCGGTGCCTTCCACTGCCGCCGCCGCAGTGCAGGAGGGCCGGTTCGTTGCAAGACACATGTCATACGCCATACTGGGAGGTAGGCGAGGAGGAGAAATGGTGTTCGGATACCGGGGCAGGGGCGTCATGCTGTCGCTGGACAGGTTTCAGGGCGTTGCGCGCCTGAGAAGCGGCATAATGCTGAGCGGGTTCGCCGGATGGGTTGCATGGAGATTCGTGCACATAGCACTGATAAGCACGCTGAGGAGCAGGCTGGGAGTGCTCTTCGATTGGACACTCGCCATATTCTACAAACGGATAGTCACGCGCACCGATTATGACTGAGGGGGACGTACCGACTTACTCACTGCCGGACATGGAAATATATTATTACTCCCTACACCATATGAGCCGACAATCGTCAGACATAAATGAGTCAGGGATGGGATGATGCGATCAGATGAAAAGTACTATGCGGCAGTAGAAGCCGTATCGTTGCTGGAGAGAAGCACCGGAGGTACAGCACACTCGATGCTGAGCCACAGGATGTGCAGGAAGCTCTATTCGTGCCTCGGCGCGACAAAGGGTTTCATAGATGAGGCAAAACTGTGCGATTTTGCCAGACAGCTGGCGGAACGTAGCGCCGGCTCAGGCGAGAATGATTTTGCTGTAAGGTTTATCAGGATCATTCCGCAGGAGAGGCTTACTGACAAAGACAGGGAGATACTTGTCAATGCACTGACATTGCTGGGAAGAGTTGAAGAATCGGAGCGGATGCTGAGTGAGGATCAATGGAAGAGCTCTCCCGCAACACGCTATCGGCTTCTCGGGAAACTCAGAAATGTTAAAGGGGACGAACAGGGAGCAAAGGATGCATTTCGCAATGCCGTAAGAGTGGAAGGGGACGACAACAGGGCGATTGAAGCACTGCTTGCACTTTCAAGGACACCTGCCGAGGAAATGGAGTTTCTCAGATTAAAGGCGGACAATCTCCTGCACAGCGGAAAGGCGAAAGCCGCGTTGAAGATTTACAGGAGGCTGATGCATCTCGATAAGGAGTCGCCGGGCATACTCAGATCCGCCGGTGTGGCGTATGCCGATTTGAAAAAAACAGCCAGGGCGGAAAAGTTGCTTCTCAGATCAATAGAGAGGAGAAGAGATACGGAGACAGAGACCGCTCTCGGACTCGTTCAGCTGCATCTCGGGAAGTTCAACGAATCCTACGATCGTCTGTCGCATGCTGTGGAGCAGGGCGCTGGCGGTTTCGACCTGCTCGCTGAATTCTGCACAACGTGTCTTATGACCGGAAGAGAAGAGAGAGCTGTTGAGGCACTCGATTCGATGAAGAATCAAAGTGCCGGCGAAAGCGATACAGCACTGAAGACGGTAAGCCATTTAACCGCGATTGCGAGCAGCAGAGGATTTTATAATTTTGTCCTGCGCTCTGCTGAAATTACCGAGCATTACGGCAAACCCGCAGCGGAAATCATGGAAATGAGGATCAACGCTCTACTCAAACTCTCTAAATTTGATGAGGTGCTGTCGTACCTGGATAGACACTTCCCCAGGCCGGATCAGTACGCAGTGGCAAGAATGATATCGTTGAGGGAAACGGGAAGGATGGACGAGGCGGAAAAGATTGCCGAAAGCCTGCTCTCTGCAGATGAGAATAACGATGAAGCGCTGAGCACCAAAATGCTGGCGATGCTGTTTCACGACGCAGGGAAAGATGCAGTAAACTCATATGGTCGCAGAGTTCTGATAAGGGGAGGAAAGAGCGCTGTGTCTACACTGCGGGAAATAGCCAAGGCTGAGGGAGACGACAGGCTGGTCCTCAGCACTTCGCAGGTCATGGTTTCAATTGGCGGGGAAGAGCCGCGAACGCTAAGCGACAGGGCCACGGCGCTTGAAAGGCTGGGCAGACTGAAACAGAGTGAACATTCTTACAGGCGGATGTACGAAGTGGACGACTCTGTCGAATCTCTTGAACTGCTCAGTTCATTCTATGCAAGGCATGGAGAGATCGAGAGAGAAGAGCGCATTCTTTCAGACGCGGTGGAGAAAGGATTGCTTGTTCCCTCGGGACTGGTCTATAGACTGGCAAAAATCAGGATGGAGAGGGGAGATGCGAATGGTTCGCTGAAAGCGATTGAAAAATCACTTTCGAACAGAGAGACTCCGGAAGGAAGATATCTCCAGTCGGAAGTTCTGCTCAGAATGGGCAGAGCTGACGACGCAATAGAGGCAGCCAGGAAATCCATGGTCCTCGGCTATCCGGCAAAGCTGGCGGAGGTAAAAATTGCGGAAGCGCTGATTTCACTGGGCAGGAATGAGGATGGTCTTCAGCATTACAACAGGGCAATCGGCTTCGGTTCAAGAGACGAGCATGTCTACATCAGCAAGGCCAGGCTCCTGCAGTCAATGGGAAGAACGGAGGAAACTGCTTCCGAAATAGAGGCAATAGAGAGAATGTTCAGCGATTCGACCAGCGCCCGAGAGGAGTGTGCAGTCTTCTACTATCACGCAGAACAATATCAGCGCTGCATCGGCGTGTCCGAATCAATAATCAAAACAGACAGGGAGAATTTTACGGCATGGAAGATGCGCGGACTTTCGATGATTGCGCTGAAGAATTATGACGAGGGCATAAAGTCGCTGGAATCATGCGAAACTGAAAAAATGGATATGGAAATACTCAGTGCTCTGAAGAGTGCTTATGCGGCAAGGAACGACGTCGCCTCAGTTGTAAAGGCAATAGACATGATGATAGGAGGAAAGGGAGGAAGCAGAGAACTGCTCCTCGAAAAGGGTCACATGCTTGAGAGAAGCGGAAAGCACGATGAAGCCCTGAGCACTTTCCAGAAGGCAATGGAGGATTTCGGAAAGGACGAGGAAAGCGTCACCGGAAAGGCGCGCGTCCTGCACAGACAGGGCAGGTATGCGGAAGAACTCAAACTGCTACTCGATTTCCTCAAAGGAAAAAACGATGCACCATCCGTGCTTGTGATGATTGCCGAAATTTACAGCGAGATGAAGAGGCACACAGATGCACTTGAATATGCGGACAGGGCCATGCAGGCTGATCCGGGGTCGGTCGCCGTTGTGGATATGCGCGCGAGGATACTCATGGCCATGCAGCGTTATAATGAGGCGGAACGCACGATAGACATAGCGCTTGAACTCAACCCGAAGGATGCTGTAGCACTTGAGCTGAAGGGAAATCTGCTGATGATTGACGGTGGGCATGCCCAGGCTCTGGAAATATTCAACGGTGCCCTTGCAGCCGGGATATGCAACGGAAGTATCTACAAGAACAGGGGAGACTGTCTGCTTAAGGCAGGAAGATACACGGAAGCGCTCGACTCATACAGCAAATCGTCCAAACTGGAGCAGGGAAGAACGGACATCCTGCTCGGCAGAGGCATATGCGAATACAATCTTGAGAGATATTCCTCGGCCACCATGACGCTGAACGAACTTACTAAAAAAGTCCCGGATGACGCCGCCGGATGGTATTACTTCGGACTGGCGCTCTGCAAACAGAGGCTGTCATCGGAGGCGAAGAGAGCGTTTGAAGAGTCCGTTAAGCTGGATGATACGATGGACAGAGCGTGGCACGAACTGGGCAGAATGCTTCTTGAGGAGGGGAATCTGAAGGCGTCGAGGGAGGCGCTGTCAAAGTCGCTTGAGATAAATCATGAGAATCCTGAGACGAGAGAAAAGCTGGACCTCTGCGTGACGGCTGAGAGGAGAGTCAGAGCAGAGGACAACGCCCGGGCTCTTCTGAAACTGGAATATGAGATCAGCAGGGTGCCGACAAGGGAAGAGGCGTTTTCAGTTTGCAAGATACCGATGGACGAGATTGACGAAGCATTCGAGGCGATACAGGAGCCGCCATCGCTGACCGTACCCATGGCCGGCGATGCAGGCTGGGAAGCTCTGGAGGAACGATCGGCTGCGGTGATGCAGAAGTGCTTCAGAAACGACGCGAGCATGTCTTCCGGCATCAGGCTCTGCGACATAGCAGTCGGCTTCCCGTCCTACACAATAGACGAATGCAAGCAGACGCTCGAATACATAAGAAAAGTACAGCAGATGGGACTCCTCGAGGGTGTGGAAGATGCGAGGTTTGAGAAACTGATGAAAAAGGCCACAAGGCTGAAGGGAGAGGACAGAACGCTCGTAGGCATTGTTACCAACCTGTGTGTAGGCATATACACCGCGAGACTCGTGCTCGGCAGCCTGGCCGCAATGGGAAAAACCGGTTATCGCACAGATTACGTCAGCGTTGCACCGCCCGCCGCAGAACCGGCTGGAGAAGAATATGATCCATATAAGGCGAGAAAGGAGCTTATGGAACAGTACTACGGCAGGAATCACGGCGGAGAAGAAACGCTGCCGGAAGCTGAAGATGAAAAATGCCTGTACCACGGCAGGGAGGCTATGGGTGAGTGCAGTGCCTGCCAGACAAACATATGCGATGACTGCCTCTCAGGCACCGGGGGGTGCTGTCCGAACTGCGGTGTATTACTGACAGGAGAAGAGAACAGGGGCACGGACGCGGCGCTGTGAAATCATTTCATTATCTCCCTCAGAAGCGATGTTGCATAAGCGCCACGGAAGAGGCTGAAACCAAGCAGGAGGTCGTTTCCGTCGGCACTTACACTGACGGACTTTACAGAGGCGAGTATTTCGCGTCTGGAGCCGGAAGAGGAGCACTCGCCTATCTCAGGGACTATGAAATCCTGCCCTGAAAGGCCGCTGCTTCTCACTACCTCCCTCTCTATTTCGCCCTGCAGGCCATCCGCATATACTGATTCCCATCCCAGCAGCATGGCGGAGACAAAACCGTTGCCGGCTTCTATCTGCCGGTTGACTGCCTCCAAATTCACGCTTTTTACGTCTATCCGTCTATCCCTGTCTGGCAGACCGTGTTCTGTGGATGCAAGAACCACGTCTCCGACGACGGCTCTGCTAAGCGTCACACCTCTTGCAATACGCATTGAAATCATCTCGTTGTACAATTTTCCCTGAAGAGCGTGCACGAACATCATAAGCAGATTCTGCGGAAGCTTCCTCAGAGCGCCGACGTAGTCGCCGGGATTCGAGGCGAGGTGTTCCAGGAGTATCCTCTCGAATACCATAACCCTCGGCATGGACCGTAGCACTTCGGCTGCAGGAGTTCCGTCGTCGAACAGTCTTCTCACTTCTCTCACATCGTCACTCTCCCTGTCAGACGGTGTTCCGGCGTACGCGTGTACGGCCCCTTCGAAATCCCTTCTGACTATCTTGAGGCCCACTGTATGGGTATTGGGCCTCAGACTTCCGAACCGCTGTATTCCAAAGAAATTGGGGAAGCCGCCGGCTGCGCCGATCTTGGAGAGAATGCTATTGGCCATGTCCTCGAGCTTGTTGCCCGAAAAATTGCATTCCCTGATCCTGATGCGGAATCTGTTGCCCTGGAGATCGCCCAGATACAGTGCCCTCGGAGAGCGTTGCACAGCTTCCACCACGACGTCGCTTATATGGAGTGAGGAAACGGCCTCTTCATCCACATCTTCAAAACTCATGTATCTGGAGGTTACGCCTCTCTTGTCCTTGGTTCCAGCAAAGCCTATGCGTTTCCGGCTTATCCGCAGTCTCCTTGAAATTTCTCTTATCAGCCTGTTTGTTTCCCAGTTAGTTGCAGTAACCTTGCAAATCAGGAAACGCCCGTCTTCACGGCTTGAGGGAAGAAGTGGTATTTCCTCGACAACGAAGTCATCGATTTCATTCTTGATTGAGCCGCCGACGCCGTCGGAGCCTGTCATGTAAACATGCATTCCGAGTTCATGCTCGACAGGAGACGGTTCGGGTTTCTGCATAAGTCTATCGAAGCTTCTTCTCGACCTTCTTTCTCAGGTCGGAGAAGTTTCCGTTCAGATTCTCTGCCGCCTTCTTGAGAGCACTCTTCGGATCACCCGAGCTTACCCTCACGACGAGGGACGGGACGTCAAGGTCGGGATGCCCCTTTACATACTTCGCCTCGACCACCTTCTCGTTCTTGAGTATTTCAGTCAGAAGAGGATAAATGATGGTGTCGTCGGCGCCAATGGCGCTGATTTCTATTTCTTTCTCTTTTTCGCTTAACACCCTGAATTCCATATAATCCATCAAAGCATCACCGGGGGATATTAAACTTTATGCTGCCCGAGCGGTTTTCACGGCAGAAGTTGTCGGAAGCGTCGAGTCCCGGAAAAGATAATATCTCCGTTTAAATGTGGTTGAGAAACGCAAAGCGCAGGTGTAATCTAGTCTGGTTAGGATTTTGGCCTTCCACCGTTATGGAGGAGAGCCAACAAGTCGGGTTCAAATCCCGACACCTGCATGATCCCGGAATTAACCCGAAAGAAAAGAGGTTTACAGCAGTCCTGACAGATGTGCGGTCAGTAGTGGTTGACCAGTTTGGTCTTCTGATCGCCTTCGTAGACATACAGTTCGTTCTGGGCCTCTGCAATCGTTGCTTTGTGGCTGCCGTCGCAGTACGGCTTGTTCTTTGAGAGTCCGCACGCGCATATGTATATTGTTTCGCCTGCTTTCGCTTCCACCGCATATGGCTTGTTTCTTTCATGTTTTACCAGTCTTGCCATTATTTCACTTCCATTTGTAAATCTCATAGAAAAAGTAAACTATTAAAACCAGTTAGTTAACTTGCGGTAACCCGATGATAGAACATCCATCAGTGAAACACATTCCTGAATTATGCCCCGTTGTTGAAACCATCAGAGCGCTGGGAAGCGAGTCCAAGCTCATGGTTATCAGGCATCTTAGCGTGAAAGGAATGGGCTTCAACGAGCTTCTCAGAGCCGCGGATCTGAACTCGAAGACGCTTTCCCACACGCTCAAATCGCTGGAATCCGACGGTATTGTTGAACGTGCGGTTATTAGCACAAGGCCCTTCAAGGTCCGTTACACTCTTACGGCGAAGGGAGAGGATATTGGCCCTGTGCTTGACACAATGGGCACATGGGGTGAAAAATGGCTTCACACTGCGGACGCGCCTGAACTGATTGCCAAATAATCGCATTGTGCTATGAGTTGCGACGCATCCTGTGTCGCATCCGGTAACGGGAGACCGGACTACTCGCAGCATACCGGGCTTTCAAAGGATTTCATCATCATGGCGATCATGCCCTGATTTCGCGTCACGATGCCGTATTGATTCTCTTCATCGCCGATTTCTGCCGTAATCAGTTTCCTGGAGTCGGCTATTATCAGATTGCAGTTGCACATCAGTGACTTCGCATGGTTGCGCCATTCCTTGAATTCACGGGATTTGCGCAGATTGCCGCCGAATGCTATTTTGACGTCCACTCCGCGCTTGTCCCGCGCTTCCTTCAGAGAATCGATGAGGTTCCTCGCCAGTCGTTCATCCATCACCATCAGGACTATCTCCTTCCTGGCTTCCGCCACCAATTCCTTCATCTTGTCAATAGTGCCCCTGAATCCCTTCACAACGTATGCTATTTCCACTGAGGCATCTGCATTTGCCTTTTTCCGGTCGGCGAACATCTCCATGGATCCCTCGAGTTCATGAAGTATCTTCATCTTCCTGCTGTATTCCTCCTGAATGCCCTGCTCCAGACCGTGAAGGAGTCCTGACGAGCCGGAAACCATGTAAATGCTTGGTGTTCCGTGCTGAGCAATCACGAGCCTTCTCTCTTCCAGTTCTTTGAGGGCATAATATACCTTGGAATCGGGGATGCCGCCGATGCTGCATATACTCCCTGCGGAAACAGGCTGGTGTTCAAGAATGGTCACGAATGTCCTTGCCGCGTAGCTTGACAGGCCGAACTCCCTGAGCCCGGAAACAGCATTATCCCTGATGTTTGACAGCTCGTCCCGGCTCTGCTCGGCGCCTCTGTTCATTTTAGGCACATAGACTCTCATACTGCACCTTATCAGCAAAGGTAAGAATAGCCATATATATTTGTCTACTTATCATAGCAAGTAGTAGATTGTATGAAGCGCGAATGCAATAATGACGAAGTGAGAATAGTTGTGAAGAGTAAGACGCTGAAGAGAATACCGTACGGTATTGCGGAGGTGCGCATCCCCTCATCAGTCTCGCTAAACGAAGTGGCATACACAAGGTCGAGACGGGTGCTTTACCGCGAGCTTCCGAAGATTGAAAGACTGCGCATGGATGACAGGCAGAGCAGAGCGATTGAGCAGGCGAGGAAGATTGCTGCAGGAATGGGAAAGAAGCTCGTCATAGAAGATCTGGCCAGAAGAAGTAGGATGAAGAAGATTCTGGACATGCTGGGTCAAAGGATGGCAAAGTGCACTCCGACGCTAATTCTTCCCTGTGATGGCAACACATCGGGAACGTACCACGACGGCGCAATCTGCATGAAAGCGGATTCGATGCGGACATGCGTTCAATGAGGGCTGGAAAGAAATGAAAGAAACAGAAGAACTGAAAATAAGAAGCAGTGTGAAGGACAGATATTCAAAACTTGCAACCAGAACAGCAAAAGGAGACTGTTGCTGCGGCGATTCTGATAGCGGAAGCATTGATGCCGTGCCCGTGGAAGCTTCTTCGGTCAATGCAGGCTGCGGTTCACCTCTTCTTCTGGTGACGCCGAATACAGGAGAGACTGTACTGGACCTGGGCAGCGGTGGAGGTATAGACGTGTTCAGGGCCTCGCAATATGTCGGAGCAGCGGGCAGGGTAATCGGCGTGGATGCAACGCCTGAAATGATCTGGAGAGCGAGGTCAACGCGGGAGAAATACGGAGACAGATATTCAAACACCGAATTCAGACTCGGAGAGATTGAATGTCTGCCAATCGCTTCGGAGAGCGTGAACTACGTCATATCCAACTGCGTGATCAATCTCTCACCGGACAAGCAGGCTGTCTTCGATGAGGCGTTCAGAGTCCTGAAAAAGGGAGGGACGTTTGCTGTTGCCGACGTCACTCTGGACAGGGATATACCTGAAAATGAGAGGCGAAACATGGATTCATGG
>JAKABN010000047.1 GCA_021796895.1 Thermoplasmata archaeon
CAATACGGTTGACATCTGGAATCTGCTTGACAAAAACAAGCACATTCATCAGATATCCACCATTACTTCGCCGTTGTCCACCTTAATTGAGTATGTTTTCAGCGGCTTCACGTCGCCACCATCGTCCGGAGCGGAGAGGACATCACCCGTGGAAGGGTTGAACGAGGCGTAATGAAAGCTGCAGACGAGCTTTCCATCTTCCAGCGTGCCGTTTGACAGATCGTCGTTCTCATGAGTACATCTCAGGGATGTTGCGAAGAGCTTTTCTCCACTCTTTATTATCAGAATCTCTGTGCTGCCCGTTTCATATTTGAAGAGTCCCGAGGCGGGAATCTCGCTCAGCTTAGCGACGCTTTGCCATACCATGGATAGTGAATTGGGAGCACGTTATAAACTGTTTCGAAATCAGGCCAGGCAGTTGAGAAGCGAAAGTGATATGTTCTCCTGCCTGAAGACCGGGGAATGCGCTATCGATTCCTTCAGGGCTGAGTGAGGAGTCTGAGCGCTTCTTCTTTGGTTTCCGGATTCTTTTCGAAGCTTCCGCGAATCGCGTTTGACACTGTCTCTGAGTTCAATGATCTTGCACCCCTCATTTCCATGCACATATGACGGGCCCTGATGAAAACCATGACTCCCTTCGCTCCGAGTTTGTTGAACAGAAAGTCCGCAATTTCGCTGGTGAGTCGCTCCTGCACCTGTGGTCTGGAGGCAAAATATTTCACAGTTCGGGGCAGTTTGGAAAGGCCCACTATCCTCTCTCCTGGAATGTATGCTATGGAAACATCGCCGATGATAGGTAGCAGATGATGCTCGCACATCGAGTAAAGCGGTATGGCCCTTATCGCCAGTATGTCACGATATCCGGGATTCCTGAAGGATGTCATGCCCGGTTCATTATCCCCGTCCATGCCGGAAAACAGTTCTGAATACATGCCGTAGACCCGACGGGGTGTGTTCCTGTATACCTCTGTGTCTTCCCTGACACCTATCTCCTTCAATATCGTCCTGACTGCTTCTTCGATGCGCGCCTGCGATCTGGAACCCCTCATTCGGTATGACCCCGCCTAATTGACTTTTATAGAATATAAGTACTTTGAGTCTGCACAAACACAACAAAGTATGCGTTCGGCCATTGCATTTTCCGCCGTCGACGATCTATTTAAACACATACCGGAATGACAAAAGATGTGGCAAACCTGGCAGGAAGGACGGCTCTGGTCACCGGCGCAGCCAGAAGGCTCGGCCGCGAGCTTTCCGTTGCAATTGCAGAAGATGGCGCAGATGTTGTTCTGCACTACAACAGCTCCCGCAATGATGCTGAAGCACTCAGGAACGAATTAAGGTCAGCCGGTAGAAATGCATGGACTGTACGCCAGAAATTTGCCGGACCGGAATCTGCAAATGAGCTGATGAGAAAGGCTATTGCTGCTGCAGGCACAGTCGACATACTGGTTAACTGCGCTGCAGTGTATCCGGGCATATTCGAAAAATCTCTTGAGAACAAGAATATCGAAAGTACTATGATGACCAATGCATGGATTCCCTGGATACTCGCAAAACGTTTCTCCGAAAACGTCGGCGCCGGTGATATAATAAACATGCTCGATACAAGAATCTCCGGTCACGACATCGGCAGACCCGTTTATTACGTCAGCAAACAGATGCTCAGACACATCACTGAGGAACTTGCATTGAGTCTCGCCCCGCACTTCCGGGTAAATGCGATTGCGCCCGGACTCATTCTGCCTCCTGAAGGGAAGGGTCCGGAGTATTTTGAGAAGCTCAAGAAGGATGTGCCGCTGGAGAAGAGCGGCGAACCGCGCGATGTTTCCAACGCAGCCCTCTTCCTGCTCCACAGCGGATACATAACCGGTCAGATAATATTTGTTGACGGGGGCCAGCATCTGCTGCACAGAGTATATGGTCAGGACAAGAATCCGTTCGAATAAAGCTATTAATCGCTCGCTGTATCAGGACTCTGACGAATGTGAGGGAAAGACGTGCGGGAAGAGCGTGAAGATGACATTTGCGGCGATATGATATTCATCGATGGACTGCACCTCAGATGCATCATAGGCATTAATGAAGTCGAGAGAAAGCAGAAACAGGACGTTCTGATTAATGTCGAGCTTTGGACAGATATGGAAGAGGCTACAAGAACTGACAGAATTGAGACCACGATAGACTATAAATCGCTGACAAAGGATATCATTGCACGGGTGGAGAAGTCTGAATTCTTCCTCGTCGAAGCTCTGGCAGGCATGATTGCGGATATCTGCACAGCGAGGAGAGGCGTGAAAAGGGCCAGAGTAACTGTCGAGAAGCCTGGCGCACTGCGTTTTGCGAGAAGCGTCGGTGCCCGCGTAACAAAGGAAAATAAGGATCGACATGGCTGATGTCTATCTATCACTGGGATCCAATCTTGAGCCTGAGAAGAACATAAGGTCGGCTCTGAGGGAATTGCTCCGGAGTCCGGGAATAGCGGAACTTTCAACTGTCTACCTGACTTCACCCGTCAGAGGGATGAATCAGCCGGACTTCTACAACTGCGTTGTCAGGTGCAACACGGCTATTGAGCCCCGCGAGCTGAAATTCGCCGTATTGAGGGAGATCGAGACGCGGCTCGGAAGGCGACGAGCCTCCGGCAGATATGCGCCAAGGACTATTGACATCGACCTTGTAATATACGGGGAGGAATGCATCAACCAGAGAAGACTTCATGTCCCCGATCCTGACATCAGGCACAGACCGTTCCTCGTTTTCTGTCTGCTGGAATTGAACGGGAGGCTGTCAGTGCCATGCGCCAATCTCAGCATAGCGGAAATTGCATCAACAATGAGCAAAAAGGGCATGAAACCCCTGGAGAGATACACAGCGGAACTGCGGAAGGAATTCGGACTGCCCTGAATCGACAGACTGCACTATTCCTGGTAATCACAACGATCGTTGTTGCACGAGAATACCTTGATTTCGCCTTTCTCCCCATGAACCGGCTTCAGCTGCCCGCTGCCGCACTTTGGACAGAAATATATGAATTCGGAAAGACGATGGGAAGAGAGAATATTTCCCACCAGATTCCTTGAAAGGTGACCTGCCATGTCTGTGACCGTGACATAGCCGACTACCTTGCCGTTATTTGTCACAGTGGTCCGTTCTAGACCATTTCGCACCAGATATTCTGCGACCTTCGGCAATGAAAGGTTGTGTGGCACTGATGGCAGCGGCCTGCGCATCACCGCCTTGACAGGAACCTCGTCGGGCTTCTTGTTCCTGAGAATGAATCTTTTGACAAGGCTGCGTTCGCTGAGCAGCCCGACCGGGTGACCTTCCGAGTTCGCAACTATGATACCGTACACCTTATTCCTGGTCATCATCTGGACAGCCTCGAAAATGGTTGCGTCCTCATTTATGGTTTCATAATCTCTGCTCATGATATCTTCGAGTTTCATAATACACACCATGCAGAAGCGCATATCTGTCCATAAGGCGGCGGCGCTGGTTATGTTGAAGTCGCTACTACGTATATATCCATGGCGTTTTACATTTTTCTGAACTGCGCCATCTGAATGTCCACTCAGGACGCATATTGGACCCACCGTCCTGTCCGGCTTGAGCCGGAAGAAACCATGCCATGTCACAGAATTGCCCGGGTGAGTTGCTGAATGCATCGGCTTCAATATCTTCGGAAGGCGCACCGGTGCCCCCACGCCGAGGAGATGCATTCCGCACAGTCTACAGAAATGAGATTATCGGTGTTGGGAATCCGTGGGAAAAGCTTAATTGATACGTCCTCATCTTCGATAGGGGTAAAGAATATGCCTTCAAATCGCAAGATTAACTGTCCGGCATGTGGCTTTTCGATCAGTGCCGACACCCGTTCTTGCGATTTTTGCGGCTATGAGTTCGAAACACGCATTGACGAGAAACCGTCTGCGGCTGCGTTCAAATCAGAGCTGGTACAGAAGCAGGCGGAGAGTCCGGGCGTACAGGCGCTGAAAAAGAACGGAAATGGCAAGAAGAACGGAAACAAGCCAAAATCACCGGTATCCGTCCGTAAACCGGAAGAGGACCAGAAAGCTGTCCCTGCTCCATCCGAGACATACGCCGGGACCGCTATACCTTCGCCGGAAAAGAGTTCCTCCCCGGCCCGTAGCACTGTTTCGGCAGAGGATAGAATAAAGGAATTGGAAAAGCAGCTGTCCGAGGCAGAGAAGGAACTTGATGTAATATCCAAGATACTTGTTGAAACCCCTAAAGAGAAGAAACAGGAACCGGTAGCCGCAGCCTCTCACACCGCACAGGTTGTTGCGCAGACTTCCAGGACAGCTTCAATGGAGAAACAGAGCCAGGTCATGACGGACAGACGCGGAATACAACCGGCGCACGGAACTGCCGGCACATTCGGTTCATCTCAGGCGAAGAGAGCCTCTCTGCGCCTCAGGCTTAAAGCTATGACCGGGGGAGCCATTGCAATCGGGGCGGCAGTCTATGTTGCTTCGGTAATTCTGTCAGCAAGCATAGGCAGCCTCGAGGAATATTTCCTGATGGTATCTGGCGCTGCCCTCATTGCCCTGGGCCTGTATTCTTCACTTGAAGCTGTGGAAATTGATCGTCCGGCGTTCTACCACAGCTGAACTGCAGGCGAGCCTGCTAAACACTTGCGTATACAAAATGAGGATTGTAATGTACTCCATCAGGAGCATGCATCAGAATCGGCACAGGACAGCTGGCCTGGATCTGAAACAATTATATGCCAGATACAGGTAAACATATCACGTGATTTGTCTAGGCATTGAGGGAACAGCACACACTGTAGGCGTAGGTATAGTAGATTCTGACTGCAATATACTCGCGGAGGCAAGCCACATGTACCGCCCGCAAAAGGGTGGCATACATCCAAGAGAGGCTGCAAATCATCACGCGGAGCATGTCGTTCCGCTGATTGAAGACGCGCTCAGGCAATCGGGACTCGGGATGGGGGCCATAGATGTCATAGCATTTTCACAGGGACCCGGACTCGGACCGTGCCTGAGAACCGTTGCAACCGCCGCAAGGGCAATTTCCATTTCCACATCTAAACCGTTGATAGGTGTGAACCACTGTGTGGCACATCTGGAAATAGGACGAATGAAGCGAGCTGTGGAGGATCCGGTGATGCTCTATGCATCGGGCGGGAATACACAAGTCATAGCGTACGCGAAACCCAGATACAGGGTATTTGGGGAAACGATGGACATAGGTGTAGGAAACATGCTTGACAAGTTTGGTATAATGGCCGGCCTGGGTTTCTATGCCGGGCCCGTCATTGAGAAACTTGCAAGGGAAGGAAGAGAGCTGATAGAACTCCCTTACTCTGTCAAAGGAATGGATGTTTCATTCTCCGGCATTCTCACCGCCGCAAAACAGCATCTGAAAAACGGTTGTTCTCTGCAGGATCTGTGCTTTTCTCTGCAGGAGACCGTCTTTTCGATGCTGACAGAAGTCACGGAGAGAGCCGTCGCACAGGCTGAGAAAAACGAAATAGTTCTGGCGGGTGGCGTCGCACGCAACCGCAGGCTGTCTCAAATGGTTCATGAAATGGCGGCTGAAAGAGGAGCAGGCGTGTTTGAGCCTCCATTTGAGTATCTGGTCGATAACGGCGTCATGATTGCATGGAACGGACTGCTGGCCCACCTGTCGGGGCAGCGCATGAATATAGAGGAGACCACGATCAACCAGAAATACAGAACAGATCAGGTCATTGTGACCTGGCGCTAGCGCCTTTAATCTGCCTTCCAGTAATCTCGTCAACCGACTTCAGAAAATCCATCAGATGCTCCTTCGGAACGGTCGCCCCGGATGCTATCACATGTCCTCCGCCGTGTCCTCCAAACTTGGATGCCGATGAGGAAAGACTCTCTGCGAGATCGAGTCCTCCGGCGACCAGTGATTTTGTTCCCCTTCCGCTCACCTTGTACACTTCCCCGGCCAGAGAATAGGAAAACGTGGGCCTGTCCTTGCGTCCTATGAATGCCATATAAAGGCCGCAGAGGGCTCCGGCCAGGGACGGATCGTCCGATCGGAAAAACTGTATGTTGTTCATCTCCTCGATGCCTTCTTCAAGCTCATTCAGCCTTGAAACCACCGCTTTGTTGTATTCGAGCCTGTGTCCGGATGCTTCTTCTACAGCTTTTCCGTCAGAGAGTTCCATTGCCAATCCCAATCCGTAATTGCCGGTTCTGCCGCACGCATTTGCGAGACTGGCAATTTCTGCAATACTCCTGCCGGTCTTCTGCTGAAAATACTGGGTGGAAAGCAGCTGCGAAACGTTTTCGTAGTCACAGCCGTTCGATGCAAGTGTCATCATGAGTGCTGACGCGACCTTCCTGATATCTTCTTCAGAATACGATGAATACTTGACATCCGGGTCGATGCCCAGTCCGCCGGCGTAATCGCGGAAGATCTCTGCTTTCCCTGTTAGTCCTCTGAAATAAGGTTCTGGCGAATTCAGCATCGAATCAGACAGCGTCTCGCCCTGCAGCTGTAGTGCTTTCCTCTCTGCTATAATGCCACGTTTCATTGAGCCCTGGATAATGTCTGCATTCAGACCGCGGTAGCCTCCCAGGTGCTGCATGTCCCCGTGGGCCCCGGCCAGCGCCGGGACGGCGGCGTCCCAGTTACCTTCGTCGATGTGTTGTGCAAGAAGGAAACAGGTGGTTGCTCCGCTCACATCAGTTGTGCCGTTGGATCCGAACATACTGGGATTAATGTGTATTATACGATCGCTGTCCCCTAAGGCTCTGTGATGATCAAGAACGATTACGTCGCACTGAAGTTTTTCCAGCAACTCGAGCTGACCGCTGCCCATGTCGGAGAATATGAAGCATTTTCCGTTCTCGGCGTTGAGACCCTCCAGGAGTCTTGCATCCAGGCTTTGCGCCATGGTGACGTGAAAAGACAGCCCGAGTCTGCGGAGCATGATGGACAGTACGGCAGCAGAACTGATCCCGTCTGCGTCGTAATGGCTGATCACCCTGACTTTAACTGAGCGTGCCTGCTCAAGGACGGCCGATGCCATGTCCAGCCTGTCGGAGAGTTCTTTAGGAAGTCTGATATCGTTCATCTGCATTCACTCGCCATTTAACACCAGATTGTTCATAGAGCCGTCCCTGGGATATTGCACACATTCAGCATGAAACACGAGCGACGGTTAAGCAGTATCGATGCACAAAAGACTTCCCCTTCCTGTAACGCCCGATTCGCCGGGATTTTTCACTGTCCGGCGGTTGGGAGCTGCCGGAACAATCGCTTGCATGTGCAGCAATCATTATCGAATTGACGTTCCGTCCGCGGCGGGTTTCAGCGCTTTGATCTCTGGCTTTCGAATGTGTACTTCCAGCTGGAAGGTATCACACCCTCTCTGATATAGTATTTCGACAGCCTTCTGATCTTGGACTCGATTAATTGAAGACCTCTTGAAGAACTAAGATCCCCTTTGTTTTCGTTTATATGGCGCGCGACACTTTTCGCCCTTTCGATAAGAGAAGACAGGTCTTCCGGCATCTGTGGCGTAATGCCCGACTCTGCCAGCATCTCCACTATTGTGCGGCCCGTCAGAAGACGAACGTTGGGGACACCGTGCTGGTCACGCAGTGAGAGGCCTATCTGGGATGGAGGTTTACCCAGCTTACCCATCTGGACAATAAGCTCTTTGACCTCATCCGGCTGTGTCTGTACCCAGGAAGGATTGGATGAAACCATCGGTTTCCTTGACGCGGCCTTCCCCTTTCTGCTTGAGTGCATTCTGGACATCTGCATCCTCGGTTAACTGTTCGGATTATGCTACTTATATTTAATCAGTGCGGAACTGGACGACGGCTGCACATACCAGTGTAATTCCGGCTATCTCGCAAGTGTTAAATTACAATCACCGTTAACCCGGCCTGATGTCTATCGGTGTTGAATTTGCGGCGAACGAGGTTAGGAGCAGATTCGAGTTGCCGGGCGCAATGCCCAGGTATCCCAGGGACCTGAACTTCAGAATAATCAATATGAAGCTCCAGATATCGGTTCACGTTGCTGAAAGAAGAATCGCAGGCCAAATCGAATACAATCTTGAGAAAATCGAGCTCGTGCCGCTGGATGAAATTGAGCTGGACGCCAGGGAACTGGATATTGAAGAAGTAACCTGTCAGGGCAGGCAGGCAAGATTCGAGCATACCGGAGGTAAGCTGCACATATATCCTGGAAGAACCACGGGAAGAAAAATCGACATAGGCATAAAGTACGGCGGCAAGCCTGAAACCGGCATTCATTTCATAACACCGGACGATGATCACCCCTCCAGAGTATTGCAGGCATGGACGCAGGGAGAGGATGAATATTCGAGCTACTGGTTTCCCTGTTTTGACTATCCGAATATGAAGTACACGACTGAAATCTGGGTAAGCGTGCCTCCTGGACTGATCGCTGTTTCAAACGGCAGACTGGTAAGAACCGTTGAAGACAGGAAAAACGGAATGAAGACATTTGTATGGAACGAAAGCGTACCGCACTCCGGTTATCTGAATTCTATTGCGATAGGCGATTTTTCCCTGATAGAGGACAAATGGAAATCAGTTCCTGTGCATTACTATGTGCAGAAAGGGAGAGAAGAGGAAGCGGTGAGATCGTTCGGCAAAACCCCGAAGATGATTGAATATTTTTCGAAGATCACTGGCGTGGACTACCCTTACGAGAAGTATGCCCAGGTGGCAGTGACTGAATTCATATGGGGAGGGATGGAGAACATAAGCGCGACCACTCAAACCGACGAAACCCTTCATGATGAAAGAGCCGAAGTTGATTTCCCGAGTCATGGTCTGGTTGCCCATGAGCTGGCACACCAGTGGTTAGGCGATCTTCTCACTACAAAGGACTGGACAAACATCTGGCTGAACGAAGGTTTTGCAACATACTTCGACGGACTCTTCAGGGAATATGATGAAGGAGCGGAAGAGTTTGAAATATTTCTTTATCAGGCGGCCGAGACCTACTTCAAGGAGGACATGGAGAATTACAGAAGGCCCATTGTACAGAGAACATTTCTGGTGCCGACGGAAATGTTTGACAGAACAACGTACCAGAAAGGAGCGCTTGTTCTGCATATGCTCAGGAAGGAGCTTGGCGATGAACTTTTTTTCAGCTCCATCAGGAGATACTGTCAGAGCAACATGTACAGGAATGTGGAAACTGCAGATTTCATAAGATCGATAGAGGAGGCAACAGGCAGGAACATGCAGTGGTTCTTCGATGAGTGGGTGTTTTCAGCCGGCTATCCGGAGCTCAGGGCCGATTGTGAATACGATTCAAAGACAAAGCAGGTCACGCTGAATTTCAAGCAGGTTCAGAAGACGGACGAACTCACGCCGCTGTTCAACTTCAGTGTGACGGTTTCCATCCGTTCAAAGGACGGAAAGAGAAAGAATACCAGAGTCCGCATAAAGGAGAAGGATGAACGGTTTATCTTCGATGTTGAAGAGAGACCTTCTTTTGTCAGCATTGATCCGCATAACGAGATACTGAAGAAACTGAAATATATCAGGCCCCAGGAAGATGTGCTCAATCAGCTCAGGGCAGGCGAGGCATCCGAGAAAATGCAGGCTGCACTGGAATTGTCGGCCGCTTCGACTAAGAAGACGGTGGAAGCGTTGCAGACGGAGCTGAAAAAGGAAAATTTCTGGGGAGTCCATTACGCGTGCGCATATTCACTTGGCAGACTGAACAGAAAAGATTCCCTCGAAGCGCTTCATATGTCATTGAATGTAAGAGACTCGAGGGCGAGGAAACATGTCGTTGCTGCCATAGGGAATTACAGGGAATCATCATCCGCCGAAATACTTGAAAAATGTCTGGGTGACACAAGTTATGCGGTTGCGTCAGAAGCAGTCACGGCGCTTTCAAAACTGTACGATTACGACGCAAGACCTGTGCTGAAAAGAGCTCTCGGTATGCCTTCGCATCTTGATGTTATCAAACAGGCTGCGCTCGCCGCCTACGCCGAATGCGGAAATGAAACAGACATAGAAGCCCTCAAGCCGTATACCCACAGGAGGAACAGCTGGAGAGTGAGGGGAGCGGCCCTGAGGAGCATTGCGCTGCTCGGCAGGAACGACAGCAGGATCAGGAAGTTTGTGTACCTCCAGCTGAAGGATGGGGACCTGCGATACAGGGAGGCGGCCATTGGGGCCGTGGGCCTGGCCGGCAGCGTGGAAGGTGCGGCGGAGCTTGAACAACTGATAGCGTGTGAAAGAGACGGCAGACTGAAACGAAAAGCGTATGACACCGTCGATTCGCTGAGAAAGAAGAAGCCTGCCTATGCACAGGAGCTGCTGAAACAGGAAGTACAGAGGCTCAGGGAAGAAGTCAGGGAACTGCGATATCTGGCCGAATCTCTGAAACCGGGGACGCGCGCCAAGAGAAAGTGATTTTCGCACGGAGCAGTGAACTGGCGGTTCATTCGCATTCCCCCGCGGCCATGCGGCATGAAGCCGAAATCAGATAGGAATTTGTAACCGCAGATGCCTGCTGGTAACGGGCCGATATGCATGAGTGAAGAAACTATCGATGCGATTTTCAGGAAATACAGGACAGTTTCCATTGTGGGGCTCTCCAAGGATCAGTCGAAGGACAGTTACAAGGTGGCTAAATTTCTAATGGACCGGGGATTCACGGTGGTGCCTGTGAACCCCACGGCAAACGAGATACTCGGTCTGAAGGCATACCCTTCCATAAGCCATCTGCCGGACGAAATGAAGTCCCGGCTGGATATAGTGGATATATTCAGGCCCTCCGCAGATGTTCCGTCGATAGTCGACGAGGCACTGGAAATGAGGAAAAAATTCGGACGGCCGCACGTCATATGGATGCAACTCGGCATTCAGGACGAAAATTCGGCAGCCAAGGCGAGATCTCAGGGAATTGCAGTGATAATGAACAGATGCATGATGATTGAGGGCGCAAGCAGGAAGGATATGCTCAGTTTCAGGCTGTAGCTGCGGCAGATTCCGTCACGCGTCTTGCTTCCGCGTATATCCTGTCTATTCCGCTCTTCTCGCTTTGCGTGAGTGACAGCACGCTCCTGTCCGAAACAAACAGCTCCATGTCCCCGGCTCCGGTAAACGTCGGCAGAACAGATGCGACTGCCTGATTCGACAGGGCGAACGATATTGCAAGCTGAGTAAGGGACACACCCTTGCTCTCTGCGAGTTCCATCAGCATCGCAGTGTACGGTCGCATGTCTTCGAGCCACTTCTTCATTCTGTAATTCCTGTGGTCATCCGCACGCAGCTTTTCGGAAGGATTGTAACGCTCATCCAGCGCCCCTGACGCATGTGGCACGCGAACCAGGCCAGAGACACCGTGTGAGAGGCACTCGGAAAACAGAGTGTTTCCCGGTTCCTGCTCCAGCGCATTGTAAACAGACTGAACGGCAGAAATTTTCCTTTCACGTATGGCCCTCAATCCCTCATCTTTCCAGCCTATCGCCGGGCCGAGAGCAACGCCGTAAGAGTGAATAACGTTCTCGGCCACCAGATGGTCAAGTTCCTCGAAAAGATCGTCATTTTCGATGGCGGACATCTTGGGGTTGTGCAGCTCATAAAGGTCAAGGTAATCGGTCTGAAGGTTTTCAAGGCTCATTTTCAGCGATGCTCTGAGGTGCACAGGATCGAATTGCTGAGGCCGTTCCGAGTGCTGACCGCCGGTCCTCCCGGCATTCAGGTCATATCCGAACTTCGATGCAATTACGACGGCCTCTCTCCTTTCATGCAGAAAAGCGCCGAGTATCCTCTCGCTCTTTCCGTCGCCGTAAACATTGGAAGTATCAAAGAAATTGATGCCGGAGTCTATGGCTTTTTCAAGCATATTCAATTCGGTTTCCCGGCTGTTTTGTGCCCACCAGCTGGTTCCTATCGACCACGCCCCGAAACCGATTTCCGAAACCCTGAGCGAACTTCTTCCGAGGGGTCTGAAATTCATAAACGACAATAAAGTCGCTGAGTACTTATTTCTTAGCCATGGCCACTGTGCCCGTTTTCTCTGAGAAGATTGGCCAGAAGGTTTCCTGCCCGCCTGCTGGAACTGTTACGCATCCTCCAAAAATCTCCCGTCGGGTCCGTGGTCCGCGCATTTCGCAATCCTTGACTCCGAGAGTGGCATCGGGCTGCGAAAGTCTAATCTATGGAATCATTCTAAAGACGCCAGGTCACAATGGCGGGATGAATTCCGAATGGACAGATATGGAAACAGCGTTCTGAAAGTCGAACCGTTTGGCATCGAACACATACCACCGGAGGAGAGGCACGGGAAGCCGGGAAGACTGTTCGCACTCTGGTTCGCCTCGAATGTGACCATAGGCAGTTATGCGGTGGGTTACCTCGCAGTTTCGCTCTTCTCTCTCCCCATAGGTTCAGCCCTTATTGTCCTGCTGGCCGGAAATCTCATCGGTGGCATTCTGCTTGCAATGGCGAGTTCGATGGGGCCCTCGTTCGGCTATCCCCAGATGATCATTACAAGGGCAACTTTCGGAAGGAGGGGAGCGTACATGCCGGCCTTCATGCAATGGGCCAGCAGCGTTGGATGGTTCACAGTCAATGCAGTCCTTGGGAGCTTCGCACTGGACAGCCTGCTCCACATTGGATATGTCCCGTCGGCCCTGCTTCTCGTATCGATAATGATTGTCATAGGCATTTACGGCCACAACTTCATACACCAGTTTGAAAAGATAATGGCCCTTGTTCTTGGATTGTTCTTTGCAGTGGTGACCGCAATCATGCTGATAAACGGGCATGGTTTTGCGTCGTACAGGCCCGCCGTGTTGCCCGGTGTGCCGGGTTATGCTGTCAATTC
>JAKABN010000048.1 GCA_021796895.1 Thermoplasmata archaeon
CACACGGCAGGATTATCCACAATGCGTAATTAACAGCTGCGGAGACGGCTACTGCTGCTTATCACATGGTGGAAAGAATATAATCATGGCCGTTGATACGACTTCGTGAAAGACGAATTATTCGCGATCGCATCACGGGTCAGAGAGGCGCTGCGCGGCATCGCAGACAGCGACACAGCCGGAGACGCCGTCGGAAAGGGTGTGGACGGTGCGCCGAGCTATCGCGCGGACATGATCGCGGACAGAGCGGCGTCGGAAGCGCTCGACTCACTCTCTCTTAAGCTCAATGTGCTGAGCGAGGAGTCACCTTATGTCGACAGGGGTGCGGAACAGACCCTCGTGATAGATCCGCTTGACGGCAGCCATAACTTCATACAGGGAATACCGTTCTACGCGGTATCGCTTGCAGTCGGCTCGAAATCGCTTTCGGGCATGATGTACGCCATGGTCATGAATGTGGTGACTGGTGATGTCTTCTATGCAGAGAAGGGCAGGGGCGCATTTCTGAACGACAAACCGATTCGTGTCAGGAAATATGATGAAAAATCATCCATGTTCCTTGTGTACATGGGTTCCAATGCGTCGCTGAATTCGTACGACATAGCAAGAAAGACGTCCCGGGCGAGGTCGCTGGGATCTGCGTCTCTCGAGATGTGCTATGTTGCCCACGGCGTCGCAGACTTATTTTACATGCGCTGCTCGGACAACAACTACGCACTCAGGATTGTAGACATAGCCGCATCCTCCCTGATACTGCGCGAGGCTGGCGGCGAAGTGTATGACATGACAGGAAACATCTTTGACATGAAGCTGGACATAAGCGACAGGAAGAGCCTCCTTGCGGTTGGTGACAAGAACCTCAGGAGGCTCGCCATTTGAAATTTGGTGTTTGCGCAAATCAGAGGCTGCCTGCAGCGCTCCGTGCAGCGAGAGAGATTGTGAAATATCTGAAGGGCGGGATAGTGCTGGAGCAGTCGACCGCAGAAGCAATGGGGGAGAGCGGTGTCAGGCTCGAAAAAATGGCCGCAGACATACTGCTGGTGGTCGGAGGGGATGGCACGATGCTGCAGACGCTCATGCGCAGCGATGCCGCCGTGCTGGGCATAAATGCCGGCGACGTCGGTTTCCTCACCGAAGCCGGACTGAACGGTGTCAGGGGGGCAATAGACCGCATTCTTTCCGGAAAGTACAGGATTGAAGAGAAGATAAAACTCAGGACGGTCGTGGATGGAAAGAGAGTCGAGGACGCTGTAAACGAAGCTGTCGCCCATACTGCCAGCACCGGAAAAGTGAGGCACTTCATCCTTGCCGTCGACCACAACAGTGTGGGTGTCGTGAAGGCGGACGGCATAATCATTTCAACACCTACGGGGTCAACCTCATATTCTCTTGCTGCAGGGGGTCCCATTGTTGATCCGTCCGCGTCGGTCCTCGTAATCTCCCCGATTGCGCCGTACGGCATATCATCGAGGCCGATTGTTGCAGGAGCAAAATCCACGATCAGGCTTGGCATCGAGGGCAGCCGCCCCTGCAGGCTGGTTATCGACGGGCAGGCAAACCACAGGCTGAGCGGTGGTGAGACCGTGGAGTTTTCGGTGTCGGAGCGCGTGGCCAGGTTTGTCCGCTTTGACTACGATTTCTACAGAAGGATTCATACCAAACTTACGGGTTGATATGATGCCGCTTTTCAGCAGAAGAAGAGTGACGGGGAGGACATCGGCTGAGATTGTGGGAATACGGAGGGAGCTTCTGGACTCGGTGATGGAGGCCGCCATGCACTCTCTGCCCAACGAGTTTGCGGCCGGCCTGTCGGCCCGGGGTGATACAATATATGACCTCGTGCTGATACCGAGCACGAAGAGCAATTTTCATTCTGCCACTTTCAACTACCATTCTATACTCGGCGACTTCAGCACTGTTGGGACAATACATTCGCATCCATCCGGGCATATCATTCCGAGTTCACCGGATCTGCGGCTGTTCAACAGTGTCGGAAGGATTCACATAATTGTCGGTTTCCCGTTCACGCCTGACAGCTGGGCGGCGTTTGACAAGACCGGTGTAAGAGTGCCGTTAAAGGCTGTTTGATGCTACGACATTGCCGTATATTGCAGCGAGCCGCTCGGCTACCGTCCTGCTGGAAAACTCCCTTGCTCTCACCACGCATGCTTCGATCATTGTCTGCCTGAGTTCCGGCCTGTCAAATATGGCATCGATCTTGGCGGCAATATCAGGCGGGTTCATCGGCTCAGCTCTCAGTCCCTGCACACCGTCCTGTATGACCTCCCTGACGCCGGGAATGTCGCTTACGACCACAGGCGTTCCGCTGGCCATTGCCTCGATGGCCGAAATGCCGAATGCCTCAAGCCTGGAAGTGGAAGGCACCACAAGCACATCCGCAGCCCTGTAGATTGACGGCAGAACGCTGTCCGGCACGTCGCCCACAAAAGTCACTCTTGAATATCCGGAGCGCACTCTTGCGGTGTGTTTGAGCCTGGCCGCAAACTCGCCGTCTCCGACGATCATCAGTCTCGTCCCTGCAGCGGTATGGCGCATTGCCTCAATCAGATACTGAACGCCTTTGTGCCTGACAAGCCTTCCGACAAAAAGGGCTACGCGGTTGCCGTCTATTCCCAGCCGGCGTCTCGTTCTCAGCCTGTCTTCTGGATCGGGAAAGAAGCGCCTGGTGTCCGCGCCGACAGGAACAATATCCGGCGTGATGCGCCACGTGTTGGCTGATGTCGAAGCGTATGTCTCCGTTGTCACAATAACCCTCGAGTAACCGGTGATTATGCTCGAGCTTATGCGTCTGTCGAGAAACCTCACAACAGGTGCAGAAAGCCTTGAAGGAAGATCCGAATCACAATGGTATGTGACCACTGTCGGAACACCCTGTGATCGCAGTCTGCGTGATGCCATATACGCGAAACTGGGAGGGGGTGTGTGTGCATGAACCACATCGAAATCGCCGTCGAGCCGGGAACGAAGTCCCCTGGGAATTGGTGTGCGGAGTATAGTGGCAAGCAGCGGGACGCGCTTCACTGTAACGCCGTTGACAACCTCTTCTGCCGGCAGTGAACGATCGCTGCGCGACGTGATTACAGTCACTTCGTGCCCAAGTTTTGTAAATTCTGCCGATATATCCCTGACGAAAGACTCGACGCCTCCGTGGTGCGGCATGAAATATGGTGAGATCTGTGCAATTTTCAGAGGATCACCGACTCAAGGTTTTCTCTGTTCTGGTGCGTGGCATAGAAGCGGGTTGAGTCCCTGTGGAACGATCGTGATGGAAGGACATCACGTCATGCCTTCCTGGAGGCCATATATGCGCCTACGATCAATGGGAGCGTGATCGTTGCATCCCCCTCCACTGTGACGTGCCTGGCTCCCGGCTTCACCTTTCCCCACGAGATAGCCTCCCTCACCGGCGCGCCTGAAAGACTGCCGTCGTACTCCTGGGCGGTAGTGAGATACACGACATAATCGAGCCCACCCCTGAACTGGTTCCACCATATCGTGTGGTGCTTCGATATTCCTCCCCCGATCATCAGTGCACCTGTCTTCGGAGCGGTGTAGACTATGTCAGACAGCGCGTGCTCATCCTTCAGCAGGTCGATTGTAAAATCCCTGTGCTCCTGCCAGAAGAGCCAGAGCTGGGAGCCTACGGCTCCGTCTGTTATGCCGGGAACAAAAACCGGTATACGGTTCCTGTGCGCCCAGTAAAGTATACTCTGTTCGTTATCCACATATGCCCCCAGTTCGTCACAGAGTTCTGCTGTCGATATTCGCCTCTTTCCATCCCCGTAGATGCCCGCCAGGAAGGGGCGCATCTTCCTTTCGAGGACAGTGCCGTAGCTGCTGTCCGGAATCAGTATATTTCCCAGCCGGTTGACGCGCCTTCTGCGCAGCTCTGCATCGTCCATGAGGAAACTGCCGTGATAGTAACTCTTCCAGCTCCGAGCCAGATCGTGATCCAGCGTGCCGCATGTGGTTATAACGGCTGAAACGAGTTTTTCTTTCACAAGCTGCCTGAGCACGCCGCGCGTCCCTGTTGATACGATATCCGCCGGAAAAGAAAGGAATACGTACGCACCGTCGTCAATCATCCGCCTGAATATCCTGGCTGCTTCGCCGACTTTCTTTGCAGTAAAGCCTCCCGACCTGTACATCTGTTCCGTCAACTCGTTAAGGTTACTGCAGCCGTCGAGCTCGATGTCTTCCACCTTTTCCCCGCGGGAACGCTTCATGATTCCAGTATGTATGCCATATAGAAATAAGATGATGCCGCCGTGGTCGGAAACGTGGTCGGAAAGATTGATTTAGTCCAAACAGCTTCGATGGCAAAGGATGTGTGCAAATTGACAGAACGAGTAGCACCGCACCGCCACTGCAGGCAGTGCAGCAAACCTGTATCGATGGAGGACACGTTCTGTTCTCCTGCTTGCGAAAACGGCTTCAAAAACGGTCTGCGGCGCAAAAAGAGGCAACTCTATCTCTACTACATCATGATCATAGTCCTGCTGTTTCTCGCATTAGCCTACGTGGGAAAGATATGAATCGAAGAGAGGTGTGTCTCGGCGGGACGTTCAACGCAATACACGCCGGACACAGGCTTCTGCTGCAATCAGCATTTCAGAACGCAGATGCCGTCTATATAGGCCTGACTTCTGACGATATGGCACGATCGAATCGCCCGGCGGTCAGGACGTTTCCCTCCCGGAAGAGGGCGCTTTCCTTATACTGTTCGACCTTCCGCAAGCCATTCTTCATATCGGCGCTCGATGATCCGTATGGTCCGGCTGTCGACAGGGCCTCTCTGAGCGCGATAATCGTGACTGCAGATACTGCCTTTCGCGTCCCGGTGATTAACAGGATGAGGCGCGCCAGAGGCATGAATCCGCTTGAGCGGATGCTCGTTCCTATTGTCAGATGCGCAGACGGTGTTCAGCTCAGTTCAACCAGGATTCTAGCGGGAGAATGTGACAGGGAGGGAAACGTGCTGCGGAAGCTAACCGTGGGCATAGGCTCCGCCAATCCGTCCAAGACAGACGGCGTGAAAGCCGCTTTCCGTCTGTTCAGGACAGATTTCCGCAACCCGGTGTTCATAGCCAGGGAGACGAAGACTGCGGCAGGCGAACAGCCGGAGGGCGATGAAACGGTAAAGGGAGCAATGCAACGTGCCTCCGACGCGTTGCGTGGAAACGACATGGGCATCGGCATCGAGGCCGGTCTCTTCAGAAACAGGGTGCTTCGCAGAACATTCGATGTCCAGTATTGCGTTATCGTGGACAGTGCCGGATGTATGTCTTCCGGTCACGGAATGGGTTTTTCGTACCCGCCTTCAGTGCTCAGGGATGTAGGCAACGGAGAAACCGTCGGCAGTTCCATGTCTTCGATAAGCGGAGTCACGGACATAGGAAGGAAGGAGGGTGCGGTGGGCTATCTCACCCGCGGACAGGTAAGCAGGACAAAGCTGACCGAGCAGGCGGTCATAGCCGCCCTGATTCCGCGCATAAACAGAACACTTTACCCGCGGATGTAGGGCAGGGCGCTGAGGGGGAGATTTGAACTCCCGAGTCGCAGAGCGACACCGGCTTTCCTGAGCAATTCTCAAGGCCGGCGCCTTGAACCGGGCTTAGCTACCTCAGCATTTTAATACGTGTCAGATCCAGCTCCAGCCCGACGATCGGGTTAAAGAGATTGAAGTTTGTAATGATTTCCGGGTGTATTTCACCTACGTGGCCCATGACCTCGTGTCCTGCGCCGATGCGCATCTGCCTGCCCTCGATGAACCTCGGGTCGGACGCCTCCGAGTAGGTCAACTCAAGCTTCAGGTCTCTTCCGATCGCATCTATCAGTGATTTCGATTCCGAGAAAGTGGCACGAGGATGCGTACTTAGGGCGGCGAAGAACTGCCTGCGCTCAGGGGATTGTACGTGACCAATTTCGAAAACTCTCTGCGGAAGCTCGTTATGTTTGTTGGCTTCAAGCAGCCTGAAAAGGCCCGGAAGGAGCGATATCCTCATGATTTCTGTGTCCTCTGTAACCGGATTCAGCAGTGTCACCGCCTCTGCCGGCTCCATGCGCATCATCTCAAAGTTGGATTTCCTCGAGGCGAGCATGAACGTCAGGCACTGAACATAACCGTAGCCTGACATCAGTTCCGAAAGCATTTCTGAAAAACCGGTAAACGGAAGCAGACTGCCGTTAGTCTGATATGCAGGCTTTGACGAGCCAAATGTTTCGAAGCCATGCGCTATCGCGATATCCTCTGCAAGATCGACCTCATGCAGTATGTCCAGGCGGTAGGGAGGCACGTCGGCGACGATTTGACCGCCTGCAGTGTCTGCAGCATATCCCATGCGTCTCAGGTATTCTGCATTCTCCTCGTCGTGGAGTTTGAGTCCCGTGACAGCATTGATTTTTCTCGATGTGGTCTTCATATGCCTGAAACGCATATCCGGCGACGCTGTCGATGTGCCGTTCTGCGTGATCGTCACAGACTCAATTGAAGCACCCCTGTCTGCAAGATTGGAACAGAGTATGTTCAGTACGCCCTGACACGCAGCTCTGCTGATTCCTGTCACATCTATGAAGAGGTTCCGTGTGTTTTCATCCAGCACGGAAACGGTTCCGTTTATTATCGGAGGCATAGACAGTACGGCTCCGGTGGCATCTGTCAGCAGAGGATAGGGACCATGTCCGACTATCCATCCGTACTCCCTCCCTTTCTCGTGTCTGACAATAATTTCACCAGGGGTAAGATACTCATCCATACCGAGTGGAGTGAATCGGACCTCGTCTGCGCCTACGGCGGCGTACGCGAATGGCGGTTTCACCGCACTCATGTTGTGAAGGCCAATCGACACCTTCTTTCTGCGCCTTCCGACTGTGAGATGCAGCTTCTCCTGAAGTTCAATCAGAGACTCGAGAGCACCGTTGGACATATCGACATTGCGCGCTATCGCGCAGACGATTACCGGTCTCACCGCTTCGATTGATGCCGCCACAGACAGGCTGACACTGCCGTCCTTCACTTCATAGCGACCGGCTCTCCTGCCTCCGTGCAGGAAGGAAAGTGTTCTGGCGACACCTTCAACAGAATAATGGTCTGGCCTGTTTGGAAAGAATTCGAATCGCATGACTCCAGCTTCCATGCCCTCGAAGCTGGCACCAACCATCGGTATGGTCGATGCGAACCAGTCTGCATCCTTCTCGATACCGGAGAGTTTGACAAGATCATCGGTTCTTACGTCTATTACGGGCATCCTTACACCCATCAACTGCTGGTTATATTTTAATTTAGAGTGGACTCAGCTGTGCCAACAGAAGCATCCGACTGTGATTGCGATGACCGCCAGATTGAAATGGAGTTCGCGCATAGTGCACGCCGTCCGAGGGAAAAATTTGAAGATTGCGGTAATCGGCGCGGGAAAGATAGGCGAGGCGGTCGCTCGATGCATAGCATCGTCGTCAATCGCAGAAAGCGTCATGATCACAAAGCGGAATCCATCAACACTGAAATTGGTCGACAGAAAGATAAGAGTAATCTCCGACAATGCGGAAGCTGCAGCGAAGGCGGACGTGCTAATCATAGCTGTCAAGCCGGGAGACGCGGGCCATGCACTTGCTGGAGTCGCGGAGCATACATCCGGAAAGACAGTTATTTCGCTCATGGCGGCAATAAAAATCTCCCGGCTTCAGTCAGTACTGCCGGGGAGCAGAATAGTCAGGGCGATGCCGAATATTGCAGCAACCATAGGCGAATCCATGACGGCCTATTCAATGGGCGAAGGATTCAGCGCTGCAGAAGCAAAGAGGGCAACAGATGTGATGTCTACTTTCGGCGAATGCATCGAGGTCAAAGAGTCGCTTATGGATGCAATAACGGCTCTTTCAGGCAGCGGTCCCGCCTACATAGCAATCATCATCGATGCCATGGTCAGCGCTGGCCTGAAAGTCGGAATACCAAGGGACGTTGCTTTCAGGCTCGTTGCAAAAACACTGACAGGAACTGCGAATCTGCTTTCCAGTCACCCCATGCATCCTGCCGAGTTGCGTGATGCCGTGACCACACCTGCCGGAACAACGATTGCTGGCATATATGAGCTGGAGAAGGGCTCAGTGAGAACCAGCATAATGAATGCGGTTGATGCCGCAACGGATGCCGCCAGGAAGGTGGCCGCGTCCTTTGATTCTGAGCCGGATCCGTAGAAGTGCCTGCCGGTCGAAGACCGTTACCACATCTAAACGATCAGAGAGAGATCTCCGAATTCATGCCAAGCGTATCCCAGTTCAGTCGCAAGTGAATATGATGACAGGAGAGTCGATTCGTCGATGAGTGCCGAAACCATATCCACGTGGGAACCGTCGGGTTCATGCAGGCCGGTGATGAGACCGTCTATGATCCTGAACCGGAACCCTGGTTTTATGTAAAGGTCAGTCCTCCCGTGCACCGGCATGCCACCTGAAATCGCACACGATTCCAGCGCTCTGGCAACAGTGGTACCTACAGCGAGAATGCGGCCGCCGTTATCCCGAGCGGCATAAACGGCATCGAGTGCACTTTTTCCGACCGTGTATTCCTCGTCAAGCAATCTGTCCATCTTTTCAAATTCGGAAAACTCGAGAGAAGAAAGATTGCAGTGAAGCGTCACCGCGGCGAATCGAACTCCCTTCCTTTTGAGGGAATCGATTATCCGCCCGCTAAATGGTCTGGATGCGGAGGGGAATTCTACAGATCCGGGAATGGTGGAGAAAGCGGTGCTGTATGTATCGGAAGGAAGATCGAAGGGAATATGGCCGTATCTGATGTAGTTTCCGAACCTGTTAATGACATCCATGAACCCGGAGTAATCGACAGGTTCTGCCCACCAGTATCTGGGGAACAGACTGTGCCGCTTTACAAGCCTGATACTGAACTTCGTCGGCATCGTCAGCACAGTTTCCCCCTCCTGCAAAATACCGGCGATGTTTCTGGGCCTCGGCTCGCAAAGCAACAGTCCACGCTCTGTGCTGGTACCAAGATTCAATTTGCCCGCAACCCCGGCCTCCGTGAAATATGCCCCGACAGAAGAAGGAATCATGAGTGAATCGTTGAATACCAGCAGATCTCCACGACGGAGGAAGTCACGCAATACAGTGAAGGGAGAGGCGCTTACCATGCCTCTCTGCCTGTCAATCGCGAGCAATTTGACGTCATCCCTTGAAGCTCCGTAGAATTCAGGCGGAAGACGTGCTGTGTTGTATGCGAAAGTATGCCTCATGTTCTTCGCCTCACCCTGCTCCGGTGTTTCCGCCTATTCTTTCGTAGATTTCGAGTGCGGCTTTATCCGGATGCTTCAGCGCGCCGATGTCCGCATCAGGTAATGCAAGCCTGTGCATCTCGGTATTCATGTCGCCGGGATCGATGTTGATCGCCATGATTCCAGAGTCGCGCAGCTCGACGTTCAGCACGTCGACTGCAAGATTGAATGCGGCCTTTGATGCACCGTATCCGGACCAGCCTCCATACGGGTTGCGTGATGCGTCTGAAGTGATGTGTACAATGGTCCCGCCTGTTTTCATCAGTGGAAGGAGCTGTTGAACAACATTGAAATTCGCGAAAACGTTGGTTTCAAACAGCTTCCTCAGTTCCATCACATTTGCCTGCCGAAATTGAGGAAGAGGAATCTCGCCTATGGCTCCCGCGTTGAGAATGAGGATGTCGATGTAGCCCGGATTCAATCTGACGGCGTTTCTCAGGCTGATGACATGATTCTCAAGCCTTATATCGCATGGCACGACGCTGATGTTGTCTCCTCTCTCCTTTGTGAGGGATTGCAGCAGCTGGACTCTACGACCGCATCCGGTTACGAACCAGCCCTCATCGGCAAATTTGAGGAAGAGACTTCTGCCGAGGCCGGAGGTGCATCCGGTGATAACAGCAGACATTCTTTCTTTCCTTTCTGTGTCTCCTGACATGCATCTATCATGCCATTGAATATTTATAAGCTTTTTAGTTGATTAACTTTACAAATATAACAATGCTATTGGTCGTTCTCTCTAAAATAAATGTAGACGTCAGCAACATTCGTTCCGGTGTCTCCCGTGTAAATTGCTGTGTGATTCATTGCGAAATATCTGCCTGACTCGAAGGAGTCGAGATAATCCTGTCCATCGTCTGCGGCCGATACCAACCCTCCGGCGGCTGCAGTATTACCGTCTTTTCCGTCTGTCGCAAATGCTGCGACGTACTCTCCCTTCCTCAGGTGTTTGGCGCATAACAGTGCAAAATGCTGGCACCTTCCGCCATCTCCCTTCCGTCCTACACGCACGAGTACTTCTCCGCCCGCGACGAACATACCGGGACCATTCAGCTTCTTCCGGGCGTTTTCAACAAAAGAAACAGCTTCACTGTCGGCTTCTCCCGTAAGACTGATTCCGGATGCCACGGCGTTGTGTCCTCCGGCCGATGCAGCCTCAACGGCAGAAGCGACTGCCGTTGAACTGTCTGCTATTATGGTGTTGGTTGTCATGCTGAGAGCAGGACTGCCCTGTTTGACTGTTTCATTTACCGGGGACAGAAACGCCTCCTCCAGGCCGGCAATGAGTTCAATCGTTCCGTATTTTCTCATCAGAGCCAGCGCATCCCGTGATGTAGTGGGATCGTGCGACGTGGGGCCGGACCCTATGTCCTCAAGTCTGTTTCCGACGATATCTGAGATGATAAGCGTTGTGACACGCCGTGGATGGCTCATCCGCGAAAGTTTTCCTCCCTTTATTTTGGAAAGATGTCTCCTGACGCAGTTGACTTCAGATATGCTTGCCCCTGCAAGCATCATTCGCTCTGATATCGCTCTCTTCCTTTCCAACCCGGCGAAATCTGCGGGCGAGGAAAGCATTGATGAGGCACCGCCGCTCAAAAGGAAGACTATGTGCGCTGAATCATCACTGTCGAGCAACATTCCGATGCAGTCATCCGTCTTTTTCACCGTTGAATCATCAGGAAGAGGATGGGAACATTTCTTAAGGACAACGCCTCCTATTTTTCCTTCGATGCTGCAGTTTATCTGACCATGATTGGGGAGTATGCCTGCCTCAGTCAGGGCGACGGCCATCTGTGCGGATGCCTTGCCTCCGCCCGCGCAGACAGAGTCCGCTCCGCGCAGGGATGATGCGAACCTCGCACCGGCATCGGTTGCAAGATAACGACCAACACAGTATGAAGGATGAACTGCGTTGACTGCGCGCTCAAGAGATTTGCATATCACACCAGCCGTGCTGTCGCCGGCATAATCGACCAGCTGCCCGCAATTCTTGATCAGGTCCATATCAATTATCTTGCCATTCTCGCGTGGGCCGCAGCGAGTTCGCCTTTTGACTGCGCCGCGAGAGTCGAGAGTTCTCCTGATAAGATAACAGAGCCCATAATTTCCGCGAGCTTCACTGCATATCCGCTTCCGCTGCATCCGATCATGCGGAGTGCCTCAGCCTGAGTAGGCAGCGAAGTGCCACCGCCTACAGTACCGACTTCTAGCGCGGGCAGTCTGACGGACATATAGAGACCGCCGTCGGTCTTTTCTGCCAGAGATAGGCCCATGCTTGCCTCAACAACCTGTGCGGCGTCCTGTCCTGTGGCTATGAACATGGCCGCAGCCATGTTGGCAAAATGTGAGTTGAAGCCATAGGATAGCGACATGGCGCTGCCTGTCATGTTCTTCCTGATCGATGTGTCGACAATTTCGGTGGACGTCGAATGAAGTTTCGTCTTCACTATCCTCTCGGGTATCAAAGCCTCGGCGAGAACCGTCTTGCCTCTGCCCTCGATAAAATTCAATGCCGAGGGTTTCTTGTCTACGCACATGTTGCCTGATACGGATATCGTTTTTGCACCTGTTTCAAGTTCGATCAGATCGCACATCTTCTGTGAAGCGATTGTTGCCATATTCATTCCCATTGCATCACCCGTCGAAAATGAGAAACGCACAAACAGTGTTTTTCCCGCCATAGAGGTTGCGGCGGAAAGCAAGCGACCGTGCTTCGTAGTGGAGCGTGTGACAGCCTGGAGTTTCCTGAAGTTTCCGGAAACCCATTCCGAGACCAGGATGCCGTGCTCTATGCCTTCGGTTCTGAAGACGGGTGCCCTTGTCATCGCATCCTTTATCACGCGGACGAGCGCTCCTCCGGATTCCGTGACCACCGAACAACCCCTGTTGATTGTGGCTACAAGAGCGGCTTCGGTGGTTGCCAGCGGTATGAAAAAGTCACCTCTTGCATATTCTCCCCTGACTCGGAGAGGACCTGCAATTCCAAGTGGGATCTGAGTGACGCCGATGAAATTTTCCACGTTCCTGGATGCGGACTCCGGCTCGAATGAGTGAGATGACGTGTGCTTCAGCTTTACGCCTGTTTTCTTCTCTACAAGTTTTCTCCTTGCCGCGGTATCCGGCGTAGTTCCTCCTCTCGGAAGAGAGCTGCGATCCATGTCTCCTCATAGTTGCGGACGTATAATAAAACTCGATGTATATTGCCGCAGCCGCAGTCTTTGGGCAATGTGCTGCATATGCAAACCCGATTTTGATCCCGATTTCATTCATAGGAAACCGGAAACTTATCTGTGCGACAATGTTTTAATAAGAGCCTACTTTTCAACTCTGAGGGGCCCGTAGCTTAGCCAGGCTGGAGCGTCCGGCTGATAACCGGAAGGTCAAGAGTCCAAATCTCTTCGGGCCCACAGATGACTT
>JAKABN010000049.1 GCA_021796895.1 Thermoplasmata archaeon
TTACTGCCGCAAGATCCAAGCTCTTAAACTCTCTGCGATAATCAAAATCCTTATCCATCGGATTCGATTTTGGTGAATTCTGACGAAGAACCCTGAGGTCCAACCTCTCTGGCCACCATTCCTGAATATTCTTGCTTGCCCTTCTGCCGTGGTTAACGGGTAAACCGCTTTCGTTCATCAGTTCATACCTCCTCTGATTTCGTTCATTGGCTTATGCATGGAACGTGCAATACTATGTTTTACATGACCCGCCTCTGTGCTAAGGAAGGCCTCACAATTTTCTCTTTCTGTAGTTCTTAATCCACGCATCCTCTTTATCCTTTTCCACAATTCTATTCTGATAAACACCATTGTGCGTTCCGTGTGAGTTGCAGGATAGTGCCCGGGAGCACAGGCGATGTCACGACAATATGGCAGGCATTTCAGGAGTCTGTGCCGTCCTGGTTGGTGACAACGATCTCTATTCAAAAGGAAACATGCGTTTCCATTCGACATATTCAAGAACATGCCGCATGCCGACGGCTCCTGCATGAGGAGCGCTGTAAGCATGCATGGATGGATATCCATCAACTTTGCTGCCGCTCTACCTCAGGGCAAACTACCTGCTGTTCAGTAAGAAAACGCTCAGGAAATATTCACCAGAGGATGTTATGCTCCCTGTCCATCGTATCGAAGATGAAGAATGGCGACAGGTGGTTGCAGTCTGAGATACAAATTCCCTAAAACACGGGAGCCGGGGGTTGAATCTTTCAGGCAAGTAATTTTGACATCATGCCGTGACCCGCAATTCTGAGCTGGCCGGGTGGTCTTGCGTTGAAAACAACGGCTCTCTCCTCCTCGAATGCCACTTCCTGATCAAATTCAACATCCAGCCGTTCTCCTGCATCGATTATCCCGGACTGGATACACTGTAGACCCGCATTCAGGTGAATGACTTTCCCGCCCTCGAGTGCATCCCGGTAGAAGCTTTCGCGCTTGAAGCTTATGCTGGCTGATTTTGCGGCCTGGAAGCGCATGTTGTTTGTGAGCACGGTTCCCCGGGGAACCTGCGCAGAGGTCATTCCCTTCAGGGCCAGTCCCACCCTGCTCCCTGCTTCAGCCTCCTGATGGTCCACGTCGAATATCTGAATCGAGCGGACTGCACCTTCCACGGCTCCCGGTTGACCAAATATCCTGTCGTGAACCTTTACTGTTCCGCGTACCACAATGCCGAGAGCCACCGTACCGACGCCCTTCACCTCGAATGAATGGTCGACGTCGACTCTCCAGAATTCCGATTCCGGCTCCCTTTTAATGTCAAGACCGAGTATGTACTCCCTCAGTTTCTTCTCACATTCATCGTCATATTCCATCGTCGACCAGCCGCTTAGCCTCGTCTTTACAAGAGAAAAAACTTTGTCTGAAATTCCACTGTCCGCGACAACGACTCCGGGAACACCGAATGTGCTTAGCGAGACTATAAGTTCGCCAAGTGTTCCGTCGATGGAATCGGCGAAAAGAACCGATGCGTCAGAAAGATTGAGCGACTGCAGAAGGGGCTGCATCCGCTCAGGATAGGTATTTGGAATGGCAATGCTCATTGCAACATCTCCCTCTCTCTTGTCAAAAATAGATATATCGCTTTCAGTCCCTTTTTTTGCAAGCTTCTGCGCAACAGATGCCATCTTCTCATAAGAGTGCCCGACAAATGATATGTTGGCAAATTTCATCTTACTCACGCCTGAACCTGTGGGAATAGCGTAAGGCGCACTATTACCTTTCGTTTCTGCGACTTTACCATTAAGAGTCGCAGAAACCCTGGGAATTCATTCATGGGATGAAGCGACCTTTTCCTGGTAAATGCTCCATGCAGCAAGCAGATGCTCTCCCCTTCATGTTAAGTGGTTAGTCAAGATGGTGGCATTACTCTTCATTGTATATTTGGGGCTAATAGGCACCGTCTTGTGTATCAAATTACATGTACTTTGTATGTACAGTGCTGCGCATGAGGGCAGTAAGAGTCAGCCTCACCCTGCCAGAGGAAATTGCCGATGAATTGAAAAAACAACCAAACAAGTCAAAGTTTGTTGCCGATTCAATAAGAGAGAAATTAGTCAACGAGCGAAGGGCGTGAGTCATGGTGGCGGCTCTTAAGCTGAAGAAAGACTATCTCTCCAGCAGAGATATGCACGCCTTCAGATGCATCGAATCAGAGAATTCTTCTAAATAGGTCGTGAGGCCTTGCTTCAGAAGGAAATATGGCAGGTCAATTTGACGCCCACAGTGGGTGCGGAGATCACAAAGTCAAGGCCTTGTGTTATATTGAACAGCAATGAGATTGGAGTGCTGTAGCTGAAACTGATTGCTCCAATAACGGAATACAAGTAACGTTATGAATCTGCCCCTTGGATGGTGAAGCTTCTTCCAGGCAAACTCAATGGTTTCAGCAAACCATCTGTAGTCGACTTATTTCAACTTACGCCGGTATCACAATTGCGGCTGGTGAAGAAGCTATGCATCGTGTCTGATACAGAATTCGCGTTAATGCTCGAGGCTGTGAAAATCGTACTCGGGATATATTGATTGCGTTGCGGCAAATACCGGGCATTGTTCTGCCGTTCCAACGCTACGTATTTTTCAGCCTAAAAACATTATCTTTCTGCTGGCGGGGACATTCATTCATTTTCAGACCGACGCGAGGCAAATCTGCTGGTGCAGCTTCTATAAAATTAAGTTATAAATATAATATGATTAAAATTCTTCCTGTGGGATCTGTATGTATATTTGCATCCCACTGAAATCGTGCTTCTGCTGGTTGTTGGAACTGCTTGAAGCAAGTATCTCCGGTGGCTTCCAAAAATATTGTATCAATAAGAGTGCGCAAGCAGTCTTTTCAACCCCCTCCTTACATAGGTGGGACTAATGGCGAGATATTCTCTGAGTTTTTCCGGATTGATGCTTCTTCTAATTCTTAACAACGTATCTTTCGGGAGGAATTCTCCAAAATAAACAAAGTCAATAAGCGTCTTTTCAACGTCAGAAACCGGTACCCAGAAGTCCGAGTACCGTATCATGTCCATCCCGAAGAACATTCTTCTGTCAATTCTCCTTACAAGATAGTTCCTGCCTTCAAAGATTCTGATGCCGGGTAGAACATGGAGTGGCGTGATAACCACGGGATTCGTTTCCTGTTCCCAGAGCTCTAGCAGTGAAAGTGCTTCTTGCAAGCCATAGTAGGAGGGCCTGAACGCGAAACAGACGACTTCTACGTCATCTATGAAGGTGTAATTGCCCTTTGAGATCCTTCTCAACTTCCCAGTGCTGATTAGATTGTGAACAAGCAGCTTGCGATAATTTGCTGAGGTATCCAAGCCTGAGAGAAACAAGTCAAGTTCGGTTGAATTGAACGAAGGAACTCCAGAGAATGCCTCAATGACCTTACCAACTTTGGTCATTAGACCCACCTCGCTAGCTCCATTTTCATCTTGGCAAAGGAAGGCGCGACCCCAGTGTAGATTATAGTCTTCAAGACGCCCTCATCGACAGGTGAAGCTATGCCTGAGAGAAATGCAATGACCTCCTCTTTGATAGGGTCCTTGTCTTCTACAAATGGAAGCAGATGGTAGACGTCATAGAAGTCTCTTATAAATCTCCGGTCACTGTAAGCGTGTATTTTCTCAAGGATCAAGTTATACGCTGACAGCGTCCTGACTTGAAATGATGTTCCATCGGCGTTGACATAAGGGATCACGATTGAGTCAGCCTTCTTCTTGAGATTGACTTCGAGGTTCAGGCTCGTCCGTCCATCACTTATTGATGAGAACAGAAGGTTGCCAGTACTCTTGAATTTGGGAACATTGAGGCCATGCGATCTGCTTACCTTCTCAAAGTCAGTCTTAAGCGAAAAGAGTGACGAGGAATAGAAATTCAGATCTTCGGAAAATCTGTACCCAGCGTAGCATCTCCAGATTGCCGTGCCTCCATGCAGAACAGCGTCATTGTCAAGATTGTAAACAATCTGGATGACTTCGTCCTGAAGCCTGGCGACATCTATCTGTCCCCGCTTCTTGAGCATTTTGCTAAAGGCAGTTTCATGCAGGCTCGAATCAATTAAAGATATAAAAAACTATATCTTACATACATCATTAATTACTCCTTTTCTTCCCAACGCTATAACCAAACATCTCAGACTGAATACATTCTGAGTCGCCTCTATCACCCCCACTAAATCATTTTGTCAACATGCCCAAACACACGGATTGGACGCAGACGATATGGATGTGGCAGCGAGGCTCTTGCAAAATTAGGTTGCGAGTATGCTATTGCTAAAATGCTCCCTATGGATTTGAACCCATATCGCGGAGTCGAAGGCACCGCATTATTGGCCTCTACACTAAGGGAGCATCGATTTGCGGTAGCAATGATGAAGTCCAAGTGATACCTGTTCTTAAAATTTTCCAGTTGAAATTATTTGAATTCAGTGAACCTTGAAGGGCGGGAAAAGTAGATTCAAACTAATGATGCCATGGATCACAGGGCTGAAATAGATTCAGCATCCTCTCTCTCAAAACAGATTTCATGAAGTGAAGATGCTTATCGGTTTTTCATTTTCCTGCCGGACAGTTTGATGACACGCACATGGTTTGAATCGTCAGCAATATATAAATACAATTTTCCCATAATGATTCAACAAAGGAATGGAGTTTCCTTTCGACTGCCAGATGCTGGCTGATAACTCCTGCCATTATGATGTTAATAATCAGAGGAGGTCAGCCGGTTGGTATTTCACAGCATACTGTGGTTGCCTGAACATGCGAAAGCTTGGGAGCATGAGATTAAAGCGCCCGATTCGTTCCCGGATTTGAATCTGGATCGTGTCGTTAATGATATCATCTCCAATCACAAGTATAAAGAGTACGAACTGGGGAAATTTTATTATCGCCTTCTGACTGGAAAAGAGGCAGTAGTCTACCGCCAGCAGATATTTCAGGACCTCCAGGATTCGACCAAACTCGAGCTCATAAGGGATTTTGCCTATGAAATGAAGAGAGCGGAGAGCAGGATTCGTTCTGCCGGCCAGTATCCGTATAAATATCAGAAGGAGAGGGTGATATTGGACTCCGCAAAAATTTATTGTGATGCCGTGGCCGCCCTTTCAGCAGCAATAGTCCGCGCCGATTTTAAATCGACCGGATTCCTGGCATTTGCAGATTTACTGGCAGGATATGTAAACTCGGATGAATTCAAAATGCTTGCAAAGGAAACCGAATCCCTGGAGAAGGATTTGCTAAATGTGGATTATTCACTGATCATTAGGAGTGATGGGGTCATTATAAGGAGGTTTGCATCCGCACAGGATTACACAGCGGAATTAGTCAGGGTTTTTGAAAAATTCAAGAATGATAAATCCGAAATGGTCAAGGTTAGAACACCAAGCCATTATGATGTAAATCATGTTGAGGCAATCCTCGTGGAATTGATAGCAAAATTCTATCCTGCCGTTTTCCAGAAACTGGAAGTATACTTTGAAAAATATTCTGATTGTATGAATCCTGCAATTCGGAGATTTTACAGGGAAATACAGTTCTATCTGTCCTACATCGACTACATCGCCCCGATGGAGAGCGCAAATCTGAAATTCTGCATCCCTTCAATTTCTGAAGCAGACAGTAATATACTTATTCGGGATGGTTTCAATATTGCCCTCGCTTCCGTTCTCATCCATAAGAGTGAGAAGGTGATCTGCAATGATTTCATTCTCGAGGGTGACGAGCGTATTGTTATTATGACAGGCCGCAATCAGGGAGGAAAGACAACCTTCGCAAGCTCCCTGGCACAGATCGAATATTTGGGATGCCTAGGCTTGCCCGTACCTGCGAGTTATGCTCGGCTGTGCATCGTCGACGAAATTTTCACCCATTTCCAGAAAGAGGAAAGGGGCGAGAATCTGAGAAGCGGACTCGAAGATGATCTGCTCAGAATCCATGATGTCATTATGCGTAGCACAGCTAAAAGCATGATAATCATAAACGAAATGCTCAATTCGTGCACTTTGCAGGATGCCTCAGCCATTGGCAAGAAAATTCTAGGAACAATACAAAAAATAGGCTGCATTTGTGTTTACGTGACTTTCATTCACGATATCATCGAATTCGACAGCACAGTGTGTATGGCAAATGAGGTTAACCCGCATAATCCTGATATTTCAACTTACAAAATCGTAAGAAAGCGACCAGATACAGATCCTTATTCTATCCATATGGCCAGAAAATACGGATTGACTTACGATCAGTTGAGATTGAGGTTGATGTCATGAATGTTTTCTTGCTATTCAGGGATCATAATTTCGACTGGAAAAAGAACCTTCCTTACAATGAGCAGGAACTGCTGCACGATCTTGACCTGGATGTAATGTTGAAGGTGATGTCTGCTGGCGACTCCTATATCTACTCAGTCGCTAAAGGCGTTATTTTGTGCGGGGAAATGGATACTGCAACAATCAGATACCGTCAGGAAGTGCTAAAGGACTGCATATCAATGTATCCCCAGGTAAGAGATCTTTATCACATTGTTGTTAAGACGATTGAAACGGTGAAAAAAGGTTTCTGGCTGACAGACAACCGGCCCTTAGTTCATCTCAGCACATCAACAAGCATAATGCGCATTCTGTTCAATGCACTGAGGGATCTGAGGCACATCGCAGATTTTTATTCCAAACAATTCAAATCCGAAGGTTTCAGGTCGCTCCTGGCGATGCTGAGAACGGAGTTCAGCGACGAATACATCAGGAATGTCGAAAACCATCTTGATGAACTCGAATTCAATAATGGTGTTCTGGCGACTGCCCGTCTGGGTATGGGGAATATCGGAGTGGATTATAGACTTCACAAGAGAAGAGAAGGAAGACGTGATGTGAAACGGATTCTTTCAGGGAAAAGGGACCAGTATGTCTTCACCATCGATCCGCGAGATTATAACAGTTCTCAATCTCTTTCAGCCCTCAGGGACAAGGTAATAGGCAATGCCACGTTGATGCTCTCGGAGTCAGTCAATCATGTGCTTGGCTTCTTCAACGATTTTCGCGGCGAGTTGGGTTTCTATATCGGTTGTCTCAATCTGCATGATCAACTGAACCGGCATGGTTTACAGTTTTGCATGCCATTACCATGTGAACTTAATTCAAATATGTTCTCCTTCACAGGGCTGTATGATATCTCTCTCGCTCTGAGGCTTGGCGGTAGAATCGTAGCGAATGACCTTGATGCAAGAAACAGGAAACTGATAATAATCAGCGGTGCCAACAGAGGAGGCAAATCAACCTTCTTGAGAAGCATTGGCTTGGCTCAGTTGATGATGCAATGCGGAATGTTCGTGGCCGCCGAGTCCTATGAATATGAGGTATCTGACGGCATTTTCACCCATTTCAAAAAGGAGGAAGATGCTGAAATGAGAATGGGGAAGCTTGACGAGGAATTGAAACGATTCAGTGATATCGTAGATCATCTGAATCATGGATCGACGCTGCTGCTCAATGAATCTTTTGCCTCAACGGACAACAGGAATGGTGCCGAAATCGCCATTCAGGCCTTAGGTGCACTTATGGAATATGGAATAAAAATCCTGTTTGTAACACACAATAATGAGGCGGCAGACAGATTTTACAGGAAGAATCCGGCAGATGCTGAATTCCTCAGGGCTGAAAGAAAGCAGGACGGAAGCAGGACATACAGATTAATAAGGGGAGAACCGCTGAAAACAAGCTTTGCGGAGGATCTTTATAACAGTATTTTCGGGTGATGAGGTTGTGCCACAGGCGTTTACGGAAGTGGTGCTGCGTGAATTCATTTGCAGGGCAAACCTGACTGACCTGCACTTCCAGTGAAGAATGTTCCTCCTACGACCTATTTCTGAAATGAAGGCTGGTAATGCAGCGCTCAGGACCGTGTTACGCGGTGACGCAGCAGGTGTGATGCGTGAAGCTAACGAGGGATGTATTTCTTCGACCTTTTGTCACATTCCTGAATGGGGCAATCCCGCAGATCCCTACCTGTGACAGCCTTTACGATCTGTAATGGTTATGCAACCCGCAGAGTTGCCTTAATTCTGTCGGGTTTAAGAAGGAGGTCAAGGCCGTCAATGATGCTGTACACTATGATGTCTGCATTGCTGAGTGCAGAAATTGCGGCGCCTTCTCCACCAATGACTGCAATTCCCAGCCCTGATGCTTCAAGCATCTTCATGTCGTTGTTGCCGTTTCCTAAACTGACGGTGTTCAATGCCCCAAGTTTTTCAACGACAACTCTCTTCTGTTCTGCCTGGTCATCACCCGTTACGATCTGCAAGCTGCATTCAACTCCATTCAGTTCTTCCCTGGCCTGCCCGTATGTATCTGCGGTAATGACGTGCACATCGAGCAATTCAGACAGTTTGCGGAGCCGGCTAGCAACTCCGGGAATCAGTTTTCCATCGACGGCCAGGGTTCCGTTGAAATCAGAAGCCAGGAATTTCAGTCGAAATTCCGAAATCCCCGGAGCCTGAATAATCAGCATGTCGTGTAACTCCATGAGGTTGATGCATGGCGATGAGCAGGTGAGACTGTTTGTGCCTCCATCCTCTTTCCCCTTCAGCCGATATTCCCTTTGAGGGTATAAATTCTTCATCATGCCTCGCTGTTCCGGCCATGTGCTCAGGCTATTATCTTCACTTCAGAGCACAGTTCAGCTGCTACACCTCTGATGCGATGTTCGTATGACTGTTCTTGTGCATTCCGGCCTCTTCCGGTGCGCCTGGATTACTGCTCCCTATGGGATTTGAACCCATGTCGCGGGGTCGAAGGCCCCGCATGATTGGCCTCTACACTAAGGGAGCATTGTCTTGGCAGTAATAAAGCTCCAGATGATACTTCTTCTTAAAATTTTCCAGTGGTTTTGCGAGTGCACACAAAATCTGAAATCGATGCAGGAGTGCACCTCACCAGGCTGCATTGCAATATCGTGGTCAGAGCGACAGCCGCGCTTGAATGGCTCTTCATGGTGAGGACGGCGAACGATTATCGAGTCCCATGCAGAAGACTGTACAGCAATCTCGCGGTGATTGTTAACATGATGGCGGTAACAAAATCAATATTCAGCGAAGAGATACATGCAAAGGAAACGAACCGTTCGCGTGTCTAAGCGGTCTCACACATGAAAGTTTGCCTTTCAACAGTTGTGGCCATATCCATACGTATCGGAATAAGTAAACTCTTGCACAGAATCTCGCTTGCAGCATGTATTGGCGTTCGAAATCTGGGGCGTGGCAGCTTATTGATATATTGGTTCGCGTCAACAAGTAGCAATAGTGGGTCCGCCCAGATTTGAACTGGGGTCACCAGCTCCCAAAGCTGGAAGGATACCAAACTACCCCACGGACCCTGAGCAGATGCAGAAGTCGGCTTCCCTTTATAATTTCCGATCTGATGTGTTAGAATTTTATAGAGAAGTCCCGCATAGGGATCGTAGACACTGTTTAATATTCTTTCAGCAATAACATATGCTATGGTTGCGCATCGGCCCATAGGTGTAAATCGGAACATTACAAAGGCGATGCTCACTTCGGTACTGGCAATGTATATTATGTCATATTGAATGGGACTAATGTGCAGGTGACGATATCATTCCACAACTCGACAACAATCTCGTTTACTGTCAACATAGGATGTACGGTTCAGCTGGTAGTGGGTTCAAATCAATTTTTATCTCCTGATCCATCTCAGTCATATACAGTAAGTTTGCAGGCCGATAGCGGCGTCACCAATTCCACGGCATTGGGGAGTTGCTGAAATGCAGGGAATTGAACTGCATAATGGCAAGACTGTTGAGATGAGTTCATTGCATAATATGGCCATCATCCTTAGATCCCAATACCGCCAGGCAATCTTTGCATTCATGATGTGCTTTGTCGCGGAAATTGCGAGTGGTTATCTGCTTGGCCAGGAAAACCAATTTATCTACATCCCTGGACTTGGGCTCATGTATGCCCCGCATCTTTGGATTATCCCTCCCGAATACGCGCTCCCGCTATTGCAGTCTCATCGCTTGGTGATTCCTATCATTGTTTTGTTTCTGTTTTATGCCAAGCCATTTCTACCAGCGCAGGCTGGTACCTGGACGATATTGATTCTTATGATATTGACTGGGTCGTTAACAGGAAATTTGACAGGATGGTACTTCTTCGTTATTTCCAATGCCGGTGCTGTGCCATTTTTCTACTCACAGTACGCAATTCTGCTATTCTCAGGTGGCTGGCTTGAGATGTCGCTGGCTGCATTGACCGGTATCCTTGCCTCCAGTTTAAGACATAACAGGAGCACCCGAGCATGAGTTGATTGCTGCGCCGGAATAGACATACTGCCGGTGCAGTATTTTCTCTATGCCGGACTACTGCACGGAGAAGTCCGACTGACCAGAATATCAGCGAAGGGGCGAGGACAGGAGAGTGTTTTTCAATTTCCTCAGAGCCGCGCCGCGATGCGAAAGTGCATTTTTCTCGCCTATATTCATCTCGGCAAAGGTCATTGTCGAGTCAGACGGCCTGAAGATGGGATCGAATCCAAATCCCGATTCTCCCCTTTCTGTCGCGGTAATAGTCCCTTCGCATTCTCCGTCCAGTGTTGAATGATGCCCGTTAATAGACAATCCTATCACTGTTCTGAAGATCGCTTTCCTGTTCCGCATCCCGCCCATCAGGCGCAGTATTCCCGCGTTTCCCAGTGCGCGGAAGGCAAATGCACTGTACACGCCGGGAAAACCGTTCAGTTCACTGATGAAGAGCCCGGAGTCGTCTATGACATACGGTCCGTGAATCTTTTTGTCCAGCCACTGCATCCCGAATGCAATTACACCCTCAAGCGATTCTGTCTGTATTTCGGGATAGCTCATGTTCAGCCGTTCGAGGTTAACATCCGCGCCGGAGAGCGCGTCGTTGAATTCACTGAACTTCCCCTCATTTGTCGTGATAAATTTAAGTTTCATCAAGTGTACCGCGCCCTCGATTCAATCTCTCTCGCCTTCTCAATGACGGCAGCGTCTCCTCCAGCGGCCATGTATGCGTCGGTGATTATGCTCAATTCCTCTTCAAATTCCGCATGGGAGGCGCGATACACTTCTCTCAGGAGTCTGATGTCCACACCAAGCATTTCTATACCGGCGCCTCTCGTTCCCAATGAAAAATCAAGGAAATACAAATCGCCGTCTCGCACGACAACGTTGGATGTCGTCAGGTCTCCATGCGCGAGACCCGCACGGTGCATTAATGCGATGTTCTCGCCTAACCTGCCCTGCGTCTGATGCCTTTCCGCCGCATTCAGTTCCTGAAGCAGCAAGTTGAGTCTCCTTCCATCGATGTACTCCATTGTTATCGTGCCTTCGGCCTCATCGACATCATATATCCTGGGAACATGCACTCCTGCCTCCCTTGCGGCCACAATGCACCTGGCCTCGTTTCTTGTTCTCTGTGAAATAATCTTCACGTCGAGTCGTTCATCCCTGTACTTCTTCCGCGATCTTTTCTTTATCACCGCCTCGCGGCCAAGGAATACCGTACGGAATATCTCGGCTTCCGCTCCTCGCTTTATCACCTCATACGGCATTCGATCATCCCAGTGCCGCGGAAATGTCCTCTATCAGATCATCCGCGTTTTCGATGCCTGCCGACAGGCGGACAAGTCCCTGCGCTATCCCTCTTTTTCTGAGTTCTGCCGCAGACAGCTGCCTGTGCGATGTTACGGCAGGAATGGTCACCAGCGTTTCCACGCCGCCGAGACTGGCCGCCACCTTCGCAATCTTAAGTCTCCTTATGAAGCGCTCCGCGGCCTTGCCTCCTGCCTTTATGTCAAACGACAGCATGCCGCCATACCCCTTCATGATACTCGACGCTATAGCATGCCCTTCATGTGTTTTGAGGCCAGGGTACAGGACCCGCGAAATGTCTCTCCTATCCTGGAGATATTCTGCGATTGCCGTCGCGTTTTCGTTCTGTTTCTTAACCCGCAGTTCCAGTGTTTTCATCCCCCGTTCGAGCAGAAAAGCGGCAAACGGATCCATACTTCCGCCCAGTACCGACTGCATATTCCTTATGCGTGCCGTAATCTCAGTGCTGCCGGCCACCATTCCTGCAATGATGTCCGAATGCCCTCCGAGATATTTGGTCGCGCTGTGGATCACAATGTCTGCGCCAAATGACGCCGGCTGCATATTCACCGGGGAAGGGAACGTATTGTCTATCATCGTTACAAGCCCGTTCCTGTGTGCCGTTCTGAATATTTCTTCAATATCATACATGCTCAGCGTCGGATTCGTC
>JAKABN010000050.1 GCA_021796895.1 Thermoplasmata archaeon
GATGAGTGCCTTGACCGCATCCTGGAGTATTGCAGTCGAGGTTGCGGAGAAGCGTTCTATGAGCTTGCTGAGATCAAATTTGGCCGGATCCACGAGGTTTTGCAGCACCATCTGGTTTGCAAACTCCTCCGAGATTTCAACGCCTATGAGTTTCTCGATGATCTCCTTTATCCATCTCTTCTGTTCCGGAAGCATCTTTCGTTTGGCCACAACTTCGGTTATATCGTGTCCAAGCATGTATGAGGCCGTGATTGACAGTTCGAGCAGTCTCTGCTCCCTGAAATTGTCTATTTCCAGCGAGTGGGACGTGACTTCCATCCTCGGCGTTGTCGGGCTGACGATAATCTCATTTTCCTCAAACTCAATGGAAACATTATCGCCTTTCCTCATCTTCATCTTCTCTATCCACTCCTTCGGCATCGTGATTACAAACGTTCCTCCGGCCGTTGTCTGCAGCTTTCTGACTTCCATGATTACGTCACCCGCACTGCCATGATTTAGTGAAGTCTCCGATGGCGTATGTAATATATGTATATATCTTAGCTTCTATACATTTCATTGTTAATTCTCATATTTTACTTAGGATTAAATAGAGGTGTGCAGAGTCACGCCCCGGTGCAAGTTTGGCAAGACTGAACAGTGCCCGCCTCACTGTCGGTTGTTTCTGTAGCAGCCAGGCCTGCACCGAAAACGGGAACACATGCCACTCCGGATGGATTGCAACACGCTTCCTCCACGCCGGGGGACTTGATCCTGTCTTCTGGGAGAGAATGATATGAACAGAGAGTTCGGGACAGAGATATCCGATATTGAGAGGGAATGGAAAACAGACAGATGGAACGGCATAGTCCGGCCTTACACCGCGGAGGAGGTCTGCAGGCTTCGCGGTTCGATACGCATAGACCACACTCTTGCAAAACTTGCTTCAGAGAAGCTCTGGAACATATTGCAAAACGAACAGTACGTCCATAGCCTTGGCGCCATAAACGGAAGTCAGGCCGTACAGATGGTCCGTGCCGGCCTTAAGGTAATTTATCTGAATGGAAGACAAACAGATTCTGCGGATATTCCTGCCGCTCAGGTTCAGGACAGCTTGAGCCTTGCCCAGTCGAAGATTGAACCTGAGACGGTAGCCGGAATCAACCGTGCGCTGCTTCGTGCCGACCAGCACAATAATGCGGTCGAGAAGGGGGATATTGACTGGCTGACGCCTGTTGTAGCAGAGGGAGATGGCGGACCTGGCCACTCACTGCATGCATATGAACTCACAAAAAACATGATCGAGGCTGGAGCCGCAGGGCTGCAGCTTGAAGACAGGCTCGCTGTCGGGAGGGCAAATGCCTATGTTGACTGGAGGGCTCTGGTACCAACATCCCAGTTCATTCAGACACTGGTCGCAGCAAGACTCGCCTCTGATGTAATGGGAGTTCCCACTGTTCTGATTGCAAGGACTGCCGCCAGAAACGCCACATTGCTGACAAGTGATGTCGATGAGCGTGATTACAGATACGCCACCGGTGAAAGAACGGGACTTGGCCATTACTGGATACGTGGAAGCCTGGAGACTGCGATTGAAAGGGCACTGTCGTTTGCACCCTTTGCAGATATGCTCTGCTATGAAACGCTCACTCCGGATATCGGGGAGGCGGGAAAGTTTGCAGCCGCAGTACGGAGCGAATACCCGGACAAGCTCATGTTCTATAACTGCACCCCTTCATCAGACTGGCTGAAGAATCTGACAGCGGATGACATGACCGCCTTCCATGAAAGGCTGGGCAGAATGGGCTACAGGCTTCAGCTTGTGGCCAAAACAGGTGCACAGAGCCCGAATTCACTGACATTTCATCCACCTGGTGCCTCTGCTTCAGAGAGTGCTGCATATTCCGGGCTGCAGAACAATGAGATGGAGACGGAACAGTACGGGCAGGCGTCAGCCGGTCACCATGATTCTTACAACCCGTCGTACTTCAACGAAGTGTCAAGGCTCATATCGCGGACTCCTCAGCTTGTGTTTGCAGGCGGGGTTACCGGCAACTTCCGTAACGCCGAACAGGCAGGAACTGCTGCACAGAGAATCGCGAACAAATAGGGCACATACAGAGGCATCTTGCTTTCAGGGCACTTTTGTGTCAAGGATCCCGGACATTTCGATCAGGTAATACTCGCCAATTATGACCAGGAGCACAATCAGTGAGGTTATCGCAAAGCTGATTGGACTGTGAACGATGTAGGAAAAAATGGTGAGTGCAAGGGCGGGAGGATGGCTGTACTTTGTAAATGTGATGAATGCCGAAACCACAACGACGTTGAGCAGAAGTGCTGATAGAGAGATTCCTATTATAACGTGAATTAATTCCGAACTCCCGATTACGAGCAGGTAGGAAGAAGCAATGCATTGTGGCCTTGCATACTTTGTATTTCTTTCAAAGATGACAAGATATGCGGAGACGGCATAAGGAGGTGCGAGAAGAAAAACGCCCGGTTCTGCAGTTATGATTATTATGCTGAAGAAAATTCCAAGAAACAGTATGTACTTTATCCATCTCATTCTGTCTGCGCCTTCGCCGGATGAGTCTGGTATTTTCCCATTGTGCCCGGCTCCGGGCTGTCCATCCCCTGAATCCATTTCAGCCTGTGTTTTCTGCCTGCTCAATATATGACCTTCCCGCAATTCCTGTATGAAGCAATTCAAATCCGGGTCGGGTTCAGCGCGAGTTGCTCCCTTGCGGGATATACATCAATATCAATTAATTTCTTCATCTTACAACACGCAGCAGCGGGGCAGATGCGGTCTGCAATCAGGCAGAACTGAAGACGGTTTTCCCGTAAACCCGGAAAGCTGCTGAATTTCTCCATTTCATGCTGACAGGATTCAGTCATGACGGTGGAACTCTGTCATTTACCGGAACCTTTCGCCGCCGGACAATCCACAGGGAACGAACACCGTCAATTGCATTGTACTCCCCCGGCATCTTCAGGAAGGCCGTGTACTTCAGGCCCCTGTCCCTCAGCGCCTTCTCCCGGATACCGTCCAGGCTGTGAACAGGTCTCTCTGTCTTCAGATAATCCAGAGTTATGTCTATGTCCCGTATGGATCCGAGTACGCGCTGCCACTCCGCAAGTTTCTTCAACGCCTCTGCCAGCTCCGTGTTTTCGGGAAGCAGTTCGAGCGTATATCGCAGCCTTCTGACACTCTTTCTGAGTGAGTGTAAGGCTTCGATATTGTTTGCATCGCCGGCGGCCGTCCACAGTTCATCGTCACATGCCGATGTAGTCCGTTCCAGAACAGCGCCGATTCTCCTGTTGAGCTTTATTCCGTTTATCTGCCGGGGTGAAATTCCAGGAATCTCAGTGTGCCGTAGAGACAGTCCGCATGCACGCACTTGCGGCATTCCTGCCAGTCTCTGCTTTCCGGCAAGGCGCGAGAGTTCTGTGAGGGCATCGCGATCCGCGTATTCTGTGAGCCGTTCACTGATGATATCCAGATCCCTTATCCGTGCGGTGGCTCTGAAAAGCTTCCTGCATGCCAAAATGTACTCGCGCGCCTCTCCTCCTCTCCGCACGGATTTTGGCAGCAGTTCCGAAACGATTCTGAATCTTCTGATCGCAATTCTCACATCGTGAATCTCATCGGATCCGGGCTGCAGGATGAGCTGCTCAAGCCTCTCCCGCAGCGACGCCTGGCAGCTGTTATATCTGTGTATGAATGATTTGGCTGAAAGTTCAGGTCTGCGAATGGAGATAGTCATTGATCCTCCTCTGAAGATCGGCGTTGACCTCTGAAACAGATCCCTCTCCATTGATACCGATTATGCCATATTTCCTCTTAATTTGCCTGAATTCCCCGGCCATCCTGTTCTGGTAGAGAATGAAGGATGTGTAGAGATTGTCAGCGAGCCCTATGTCCCCTCCAGATTCGTAGTAGTCCAGGAAGCCGTACTTCTGGAAAATCCTGTGGAAAAGGTCCTCGGCTTTCACATCAATGTAAAAAGCAAGATCGGGTTTTATGGCGAAACCAAAAAGCCTGTGCGACCAGGTCTTGCTTATGCCGCGGACGGCACTCCTGGCCATCAGCGTATAGATGTACCTGTCGGCCAGAACCACATAACCCGCCCGCAGGGCCGGTATGATGTTATGCTCCAGCCGATCTGCGAAGTCTGCCGCGTAAAAGAGAGCGAGCGTCTTGTCGCCAAGAGAGAGATTGCGTTTCGCTTCGAGTATGCCAGGACCGATGAGCTCCGATCTCTTCAGTCCCGTTGTGACCACCGCATGACCATCCGCTTCAAGCTTGCTCGTGATCATTTCGATATTGGTGCTTCGTCCGGAACCATCGGGGCCTTCGATGACTATGAGGCGTCCCTTCACCTCCAGCTGCTTGAGGTAGGATATGCCTTCGTCATAGAACCGGATTGGCCGTGATTTGATTTTACTGCGTATTTCTATATCCATTTGAGGACCTCCCCGAGGTTGTGGCGGCAACGCCTGAAATTAACGGCATGATCATCTTCCTCGACGCGGCCTGCTGCGCCTCTATGTCCATGGTACCGTCGATGACCACAAACTCATCTTTGCGGTTCATCAGTTCATACTGCTCCATTATCCTGCCCTGGAAGATTCTGTAACTTTCATAAGGGTCGTTGCTCAGGTTCAGGTCCATGCCTGCCTCGTAATACTTCACCTTCGATCTGCCTTCGAGTATCCTGTTTATCGCAATCTCGACGGGAACGCGAAAGTACAATATGACGTCCGGTTTGACGGCGAAGGCATAAACTTTTCGAACCCACGACTCGGCGCATCCTCTTACCACATCCCTCGCAAACGCGGTGTAGATATACCTGTCAGCCAGGACAAAGTAGCCGGCGCGAATGAGTGGATAAATATTTCTTTCGTATCTGTCGGCAAAATCGGTTGCGTGCAGCAGGCTGAATGTTGTTGGAGTGAGAAGATCCTTCCTCTTGCCCTTGGATATTATTCCCCTGACCATTTCGGAGGAGTTCCATTCGGTGAAGAAGGTTCGCAGGCCAAGGCTCTTCAGCCATTTGTCGAGAAGATGAACCTGAGTAGACTTTCCCGAGCCGTCAATTCCTTCAACAACTATGAGTCTGCCTCTGCTCTTTGCATGTGAATGCCGTGACACCACTTTCGCCTCCATTATCTATTCACCTTTCGCACTTCAGTTATCCCCGGTCCGGTCGAATCGAACTTTGAATCATTTACCGTAAATATGATTGGAAACCCGAAATTGTTGTTGATATTCCTGATAGTCCTCTTCAACAATTTATCCGGAAACCTCGCTCCCGGCAGGATATCGATATTGAGGGCGGACCCGCGGGCCCTGATGCGTACTGCCGACGCCCCTTTCTCCAGCAGCTCAAGAAGTTTCAGGCAGGCCGTGATCTTCTCCATCGATCGTCTGTCTTCGGGTTTGACGATGTCCCTGTACCTCAGGAGGAGTCTGTTTGAAATGCGCTGGTTCCTGCTCCCCGCCGCTGAAAGAGCAAGCACCATCTGTTGCCTGTGGCTCAAAGCGCTGTCTTCGCACATCAGTGTGTAGAACAGCGCCTCTGGCGATGATGCGGACATTTCATCAGGTACGCCGTGCATCAGCCGTGTCAGGATGAGACTTTCGGATGAGTCAAGCATGGCTCCGTCTTTCAGAGCCCGTATAATCTGGGTCGCCTTCCGCGGTGCAGAAATTGTCCCGGCGGAGTGCAGAGACTTCTCTACCGCAGCTGCAAAGTCGCTGTTTCTACGGAAGGAGAGACTGCTGTTGACGAAGGATATCACGATTCCATCACGAAGGCCATGAGTACTTACCACAAGCTCCTTCAGTCTCAATTTCTTCATGAGGAGACTCACCACAGCTGATCCTGCGGTCACTGTCGCCGCCCTGCCGTTACCAAAGGACTGGATGCTCTGTAATTTTTCAACCGGCATTTCAGAGAACTTCCGGGCCATTCTTTCCAGCGATGCGAATCTGACGGTAAAATTGTGAATCTTGTCGAATGGATATTCCATGTTCTCCTGCTCATATCTTGCCAGTGCCCTCACGGTTCCCCCGACTCCGACAAGTGCGGAATTTTCTGTCATGCCAATCTCACTCCTGCCGGGAAGGAGCTTCATTATGTGTTTTTTCATTCTGCTGTAATTCCTGGAGGAAAAATTACCATTTTCATCGGCGTAAAGTTGTGTCAGGCGGAGAGACCCGAGCGGTAGTGAAATCACTCTCCAGATCCTGGATTTTTTCATATAAACGATTTCAAGGCTCCCGCCACCAAGATCAAAGAACAGCGAGTTCTTTCTTCCCGTTGATGTCACGGCGCCGAGGAATGAATAGAGTGCTTCCTCCCTCGATGACAGCACTCTTATGCGGAAACCGGTCTCACGGAGGACGCGTCTGAGGAATTTATTGCGGTCCGCCGCCTCCCTGAGCGGGCTTGTTCCGACAGGAATGATGTGCTTTATCGATTCAACTCTGATGATATCCCTACAAATCTCCAGGCCGTCAATCGTGCGCCGGACAGCCTCAGGCGCCAGCGTTCTTCTTCGAATGAGGCCGTCCCCAAGCCTCGCCTTCACGCCGAATTCACTGCACACGCGGATTGAATTCTTCCGTCCGGCGTGATAATTCACCATTTTGAGGGAATTGAATCCAAGGTCGATCACGGATATCTTCATCCCCTGCTTCCACTCCAGACTCGAGATGCTCGTCTTAGTCATCTACTATCCCATTCTCTTGATTTGCCTGGGTGTGAGAAGCCACTTCAGCCTGCCCTCGGTCTTCGGTACGAATGACGTTACGGACAGCTTCGCAAGTCCTGCCTTTTTGAGTGAAATCCTGCAACCGCCCGCGTGGCCTATGATATCACTCATCATGGAGCTGAGATAAGGTTCATGGCCAACAATAAGCAGCCTGGACGAATGGCTTAGCTTCGACAGTCTGGCATAAAACTCTGCCCTGCTGCCTTCAGGTCTGAGCTCGTCCCAGTCTTCCACCGGCACATTCTTCATCATCCTGCTCACCAGCATCGCAGTTTCGTGCGTTCGCTTCAGCGGGCTTGTGATGATAAGATCAAATTTGTATTTGCGGCGGTAAAGGACCGATGCAATTTCTTCGACCTCCTTGCGGCCCAGAACCGTCAGCGATCTTTCGACATCTCTTTTCGGTACCGAGAGTCTCTTGCCTGCCTCTCCGTGTCTCAGCATGAATATTTCCATAAAATCAGTTCGCTCCCTGCTCCCTTAAGCTTTCACCGCATAATCTCTTCTCCTCTCTTATGAATATAACGTATTCGTCCGTATCCGCTTCCTTCTCCATCATCACTCTGGCCATCATCAGACTGTCACCGAATAATGCATCACTCCCGCTCATGCAGGCCGGTTAACAGCATCGAATTGAACCGCCGGCTGCGAATGATCCGGGCTTACGCGATGATTCAATGATGCCTGCGTGGGCGGTTCCGCAACATGAATGAGAACGGGCAAATCATTTTCCACTGGTTTCGCGCGGCACAACATAACGGCTATACCCCCGTCCCGTCGCCGTTGAAGCGGCGGTCCCTGGTCACATCCATCGTAACGCCGTCTTCTGATACTACGCTGCGCCGAAAATAATGTGCCATGTTTTCGACGGATGTTAGGGCGGAGGAGGGTATGTAAGTAATCCGCGCGTAGAAAATATAGAGTATATAGACGTTTGATGAGCATGTGTCCGGGCATTTCCAGCGCAGTACGCATCGCCTGCGCAGCAGATACCGTGCTGCCGCCATTTGCTGAAATGTGAAATCGGTCGCCCTTCTCTCATTTGTTTTTCTGCCTTCTTGTGATAAACGCGGCGGTGACACCTAGGCCGGCGATGATGGCAAAAACAGTGGCGAGTTTCATGTAATATGAAACAGGATAAAATGCCGTAATCTGTTGGCACGAAAACGGCCGTATTCTGCATTGAAAGGTTGCTGCCGTCCGAACCGTTCGCCGCGTAAGGCAGGTCCCTGGCAGATATCTGCAGCGGCATAGGGAAATACGGAGAAAGGTTGTCGGGCTGCCGCAGCGAATCGAAACTGAAGGATATCGAGGATGGGACCAGATTACCGAAGAAGCCTGCCAGATTGAGGGGCTGCCTGCGGATGAATCCTCCCGGATAGCTGCTGTTGAAGTTGAACATGTCGAGAGGAAGACCGGAATACGATACGAATCTGTTCAACGCCGGCAGTCTCCGGTTGTAGTCTATAAACGCGAGGATGGAGGCGTGCTTCATTATGGTGTTTGATACGTAGTCTTCCTTTGCATACGGCGATATCAGGATCATCGGCACCCTGAATCCCAGCTGTACTCCCCCGGTTACCGGAGGCGTAGCCTGATCGTAATAACCGCCGCCTTCATCATAATTGATGAAGACGGCAGTGGAATTCCACTCTGCACTGTGTATCACTATGTTCACGATATAAAGCAGCCACGTCTCCTCCATGAGCACATTGTCAGACTGATGCTGGCTGTATCCCGATGCTCCCCCTCCGACGGGCATTACAAATGAAACCGGAGGGAGGGAATCGCTGTTCACGTCTGACACGAAACCATTCCATGAGGCTATGCTGCCGGAATACTGTGAAATTCCCTGAAAATAATTGAGAGGGAAAGGAATTCCCTCCGGCGTCTGGACATAATATTTCCAGGGAATGTCATGACTGGAAAGCTCATAGAAAATCGACTGCGCAACCGGTATCTCAGGTGGTGGATTCTGGTCAGCGGTAATCGGTGTTTATCCTGCAAGACTCATCAGCCTGTTGGGATCTGTTTCCGAGAGATAACTCGCAAAGTACCTGTCGGATATAGAGAACTCTTCCGCAAGATCAAATTCAGGAGCAGCCTGAGCGGAGGTGAAATAATACATCGACTGGGGACCCGAACCGCTGGTGAAGCCGTTCATGCGTCCGTGATTCCAGTCTGTGTGGTAAGGTCCGTAGCTTTCAACCGGATCGGAGGTGCTGAACTGCCCCGCCGGAACACTTTTCAACAAGCCGGAGGAACCGGAGCTTACGAGATTTGCAGGTATGGTGATGTTTGCCGCCAGGAAGGTCCCCTCCGGGCGTGTTTCCTCCTGGTAGACACCGAACAGATTGTCAAAGCTGTGGTTCTCCATCATAACTTCAATAACATGTTTTATGGGCGTCTGCGTGTCCTGCCTGCCTCCGCTGGCAGCCTTGGCGGGTTGAATTACCGCGTTCTGTAGAGTGAGCAGCAGGATCATGCCGAGAACGAACGCCAGCGCCTGGAATCTGCGCGTGCGAGTCACCGTTCTCCTTCCCTCCAGTGGCCTGAAATTCAGCTGAGATACGGCAGGGCTCTCCCGAAACCGCTCACAATGGCTATTCCGGTGGTGACAACGATCAGCAGCATCACTGCAAATGAATAGTAGTCTGCCCTGGAGAATGATATCGGCTTCATGTATGTCATTCTGTCATAGGCCCTGAATGCTCTCGTATCCGCCGAAATTGCCGTGTTTCTCGCTCCTCTCAATATGAAAACGAGCACCGGCACGATGCTCGACATCGCCGCGATAAGGTAATATATCGACCTGAACGCCCTGAAGGACTTCGAACCAAGTCCGCGCATGAACTGGATCTTTATTGCGGCGTCCATGGCCTCAAATATTCTGGGTATTGTTTTCATGGCGACCACTATTGAAAATGTGAACGCTATTGGGACGCCGAACTTGTTGAGCGATCTCAGTATTTCCGAAGGAGTGCTCCTCATGACAAGCAGAAGGCTGGCCAGCGATATCGCCGTGAACCGCATAGAAATCTGCAGGCCGTATATGACGCTCTGAAGCGTAAGACCGGGCACATAGCCCATGTATGAAAAATACGACGGCCAGGTCCACAGTGTCGTGAAGTGGTGCGTGTGCGGCGCGATGGCAAGTACCACAGGGGGTGTGAACGGCGCGTATCCCCATGCCACGCCAACAACGATCGTGATTGTAAGATAGACAGCAAGCAGAAACTTTCTCTTTCCGTCGCGGAGGGTGAGGTATGAAAGCGCGATAGCCGCCGTGAGGATTGCGCCAACCCACCATATGGCCGCCGCGGAAATAATCATCACTATGATGCTCATGGCTATTTTTGTGACCGGATTCAGGCGGTAGTAAAAACTCTCATGTTTCTCAAATCTGGTGATTTCCTTGAAGCCGGAAAGGCCTATCGCCTTGAGAACGAAGAGCAACGGAAGCCCGACACCGAACGATATCAGCAGCCAGCTGAAGATGTTGACAAAGATAATTCCAGCCAGTCCCATTATCCACACCTGATCAGAAAATCGCTGGGCGGTATTATCCCGTATTTCCCGCTCTCCGTGAAGCATTCCTCCGGCGTTCCTTCCATAACCTTCTTTCCGTAATCCATGACCATCATCCTGCTTGCGTGCCTGTAGACGAACCTTGCATCGTGTGTGACAACGACAAATGAATATCTCCTGTTCCTGAGGGAGGAGAGTTCTTTGCCAAGTATTTCCCTGTGATAGAAGTCCTGTCCAGATGTGGGTTCATCCATCATGACTACCCTTGCGCCCGAGGAGAGCGCAGACGCCATGGCCACCCTTCTTCTCTGGCCAAAGCTCAATGTCAGCGGATCTCTGTCCTTCGCTTCCAGGAGTGAGAACATTTTCAGGAAGTAATCCGTCTTTTCCCTGAGCTGTTTCCTGCTGGTCCCGGAGCGCTTCCTCATGGAATATGATATTTCGTCTTCAACCGTGCTGTTTATCAGGACGATGTCGAAGGCCTGGGGAATATACGCTATGTGCCTTCCCACCTCCTGGACGGATGAGGAACTCAGATCACTGTCCCCAACATCTCGCTATCTACGGTAACCACCATTTCGAATTATAAAGATAATACCCACCTCGCCGAAAACATGTCTGTCTGTTGGGGCGGAGTCTCAAATATGTATGTGGATTCATGATAAAAGAAGTGCGGGGTGCGGGATTTGAACCCGCCTTACTAGCTTGGCAAGCTAGTGTCCTAACCAGACTAGACTAACCTCGCTTGGGGAAACGCGTTATGATTCAGGACCTTCTTAAAGTACGTTGCGTGTGCTTCTCATTGCCCTGGTTCAATGCCTTTCCATCCTGTTTTCGCGCATAGGTGCAGAGGTTTGTCACCGGGCACACGTCGCACATGGGCCGCAGGGGCCTGCAGATATTCTGCCCGTGGATTACCAGCAGTTCGTTGATGTCCCACCACAGCTTTCTGGGCAGCAGGCGCATCAGTTCCGTCTCCGTCTCTTCCGGTTGCTCTGTTCTCACAAGTCCGAGTCTGTTGGATATGCGATGCACGTGCGTATCTACGGGTATGGCGCTCTTTCCGAATCCGTACACCAGAGTGCAGTTGGCCGTCTTCCTCCCTACGGAGGGGAGGAGCATAAGCTCTTCGACACTGTCCGGCACACGCCCTTTGTACTCTCTGTCTATGGTTTGCGCTATCCGGTGTATCGCCACGGCCTTGTTCCTGTAGAAGCATACCTTACCAATCGCATCCCGGATATCCTTGAGCGGCGCTTCTGCCAGCGTCGACGCGTCCGGAAATTTCATGAAAAGTCTATCCGAGGCAATCTCCGTCACCTCATCCCTTGTTCTCTGGGAAAGCACCGTGGATATGAGCACCCTGAAAGGATCTTCATGCACTGCGATGGCGCCAAGCGCAGTGGTCAGGCCCAGTTTGGCATAGTATTTTCTCAGCCTTCGGAAAATCCTCTCCGGCCCGACTTCACTTCCAGAGCTTTTCATTGAACTTCTCATACCACCATTCCATAGCTTCCCCGACCGTTCTCAGCGAGCCCGTCACTAGCACCATATTGTCGCCAGGTTCTTTCAGCGCATAGTCCATTGCCGCGGCAATACTCCCCATCTCCACTGCTGCCACGCCTGTCGATTCGGCGGCGGCTCTTATTTCGCCCGCCGGCCTGGCCCTCGGTGTCGCGGGTGCGGCACAGATGAACCTGGCCGTTACCGTCGAGAGGCTTCTCATTATTCCCGCCAGATCCTTGTCCGAAAGCACGCCCGCCACACAGATGAATTTTTCGTCGGTCAGCGCTCTCAGCGACGATGAGAGTGCCTGCATTGCGTCAGGATTATGGGCAGTGTCGAATATGAACTTCCTTTCTCTGCCGGCGAGCTGAAGCCTTCCCGGCCAGAACACTTCCTTCAGTCCTGTTCTGATGGAATTTGTGCTTATGAAAACACCGCGCTGCTGAAGTTTTTCCAGAACCGCAATGGCAAGAGCAATGTTGGGCACCTGGAAATCACCCCGGAGGGAGCAG
>JAKABN010000051.1 GCA_021796895.1 Thermoplasmata archaeon
GAAAGAAAGGAGCTTGGCAGATTCATGGACCGCAGGGGTCCCATGGTAGTGGGTCCGGCAGGATTTTTCCAGAACTTCGCTGACGCATTCAAGTTCCTTGTCAAGGAGATGATACTTCCTGAAAGCGCGGACTCGCTGGGTTTCAACGGGCCTCTCGTGATCATAGTCGCATCCTCACTGCTCATCCTCGCGCTGGTTCCGCAGGCACCAAACTTCTTTTTTGTCAACTCCGATCTCGGATTGCTTCTGGCATTCGCCATTTTCGCCATAGAGCCCTTCGCTGTTGTTATAGCGGGCTGGGCTTCAAACAACAAGTACTCTCTCCTCGGAGGCTTTCGCTCCACTGCGCAGATGATGAGTTACGAGGTGCCTCTCCTCATTACGGTCATATCCGTTGCGGTGCTCGCCGGCAGCTTCAATTTCGTCACCATTGTAAATCTGCAGGCTGCACATGTGTGGTATGTGATTCCGCTGATAATCGGATTCGTCGTGTTTCTAATATCCATGGTTGCGGAGATCGAGAGAATACCGTTCGACACTCCAGAGGCAGAAGCGGAACTTGTTCACGGCTGGATGACCGAATATCCCGGAATAAAGTTCGCCATGTTTCAGCTTGCGTCTTACGTGCGGTCTTTCGCCGGCGCGGCGATAATGGTGCTCCTTTTCCTCGGCGGATGGAGCGGCCCGTTTCTGCCGCCGATCGTCTGGTTCTACATAAAAGTGTATGCAGTCTTCACTCTCTTTGTCTGGCTGCGCGGTTCGCTGCCGAGGGTGCGTATTGATCAGGTGCTGAATATCGGCTGGAGAAGCCTTCTGCCGCTGTCGCTGCTCAATATCCTCATAGCCGTTTTATTCAAGTCAGCGGGGTTGTTCTGAAATGGCACAATCGTCTAACAGGAAGAGAATCGGGCTCATGGACTACGCTTTCAAACCGATGTGGATTTCGCTCAGGACTCTCATCAGGACTTCTTTTGCGGGCGGCAGGCCGAACACCATCCTCTACCCTGAAGAGAAAATGGAGATGGCGGATGACTTCAGAGGAGAACTGGGTCTCGTCATGGAGAGATGTGTCGGCTGCGAGTCGTGCGCAAGAGTCTGTCCGAACAAGTGCCTGGACATGATGCTCGACGGAGCCGGAGAGGGTGTGAACAAATGGATGCCTGCGCTGGACATGGCACAATGCATGTTCTGCGGCCTGTGCGTCGAGGTCTGCCCGTCCACCGCTCTACACATGACCAACAGGTACGAAACGGCCACGACGGACCGCAATGACAAGATATTCAAACCGCATGAATGGGCAATAAAGCCGGAGGAGGCGCCTGATCAGCGCCCCTTCCCTTATCCGGAACTGTACGAAATCAACTGCACAGGCTGCGGCGCTTGCGACAGAGCGTGTCCTCACGAAGTGATTGACATGGTGAGCATACCCGGCACGGCGAAGAAGCGGCCCAACGGTTCGCTCGGTCCCGAAAAGAAGCTGCCAATGTTCAATTATGAGCTGTGCGTGAGCTGCGCGCTCTGTGTCGACGCCTGTCCGTTCGATGCGCTGGAGATGCTTCCCAGAGCCACTTCCGCAAGCGATCCGGTGGTGCAGATAGACGGTGCGGTGCAGCACGAGAAACAGGAGGCGGAAGTCTGACGCTCGATCTTCTGTTCTTCATGATTGTCGCTGCGGGCTCCCTGCTGCTATCCCTGATCATGGTGCTTTCAAGGGAGATAGTGCACAGCGCACTCTATTTTGCGGGAGTGCTGATAGGCATATCGCTTCTCTATTTCCTCATGGGCGCATTCTACGTGGGCATCATACAGATCCTGATTTACGTCGGCGCGGTGGTTGTGCTGATACTGTTCGGTATCATGCTGACGAGAAGGAGCATTCTCCTTGGCTGAACTTTACGGTGGTATAAAATGGAAAGATATCAGCTGGTTGCGGTAATTTCATCGTTTCTGCTGCTTGTGACAATGTCCGTCGCTCTTGTCGGGCAGCAGTGGGGAAACGTCGGAACACTGGTCCCGGGGACATCGGAGATATCGGACCAGATGTTCAATCCCGGCGGGTACGGCATCACATTCCTCATACTGGCATTGCTCCTCGTCGCATCGATGATAGGCGGCGTCTATCTGGCGAAGGAGGAGTGAAAATGATACCGGTGCTCGATGTCACAATCTTCTCGGCGGCACTCTTCTCTGTCGGTGTTTTCGGAGTGCTTTACAGGCGGAACGCGATAATGGTCCTCCTGTCCATAGAGTTAATGCTCAACGCCGCCAACATAAACTTCGTCGTTTTTTCCGGAACGGCACCGACGTCAGCAGCATCTGCAGACGGTCAGGTCTATGCCCTGATATCAATAGCCATCGCCGCCGCGGAGATTGCCGTGGGACTCGCAATACTCCTGGTTCTCTGGAAAACAAGCGACACAGTGGAAGTTAACGAAGTCGCGACGCTGAGGTGGTGACTGTGGACCCTCTTCTGCAGTATTCTTCGCTGATCGCGCTGTCCCCCATCATCGCGTTCGCCCTGATCTCCATGGTACCTTCGTCCAGGCCAAGGCTGACAGAATGGATCGCAGTAATCGGCGTTGCAGTGTCGGCCGCCCTGTCTCTGCTCATTCTTGCCATCGAATTCTTCGGCAACGGCAGCGGCATATCGCCGGTCGCATACCAGCAACAGATTCCATTCCTGAGGTTTTCAGCAGGTGCGGCAGTCACGCTCGGAATTTATGTGGACTGGCTGACGGTAGTTATGACAGCGGTGGTCTCGTCTGTCAGTCTTCTCATTGTGATATACAGCGTCGGCTACATGCACGCGGAAGGGGCAAGGAGAAAACGCTACTTCGGCGTGATATCAATGTTCGTCGGAGTGATGCTCGGACTGATTATGGCAAACAATCTGTTCGAACTGTATATTTTCTGGGAGCTGGTCGGTCTGGGTTCATATCTGCTGATAGGTTTCTGGTACGAGAAACCCTCTGCTGCAAAGGCTGCAAAAAAGGCATTTGTGGTGACACGATTCGGCGACATGTTTCTTCTCTTCGGCATAGTACTGCTTCTCAGCGTCGCCGACCACACGGTGATGTATCAGGCGCTCTTTCAGCCCTCCTCCGTGACCGCACTCAAGAGTTCAGGATTTCTGACGCTCGCCACGCTCGCCATGTTTGGCGGAGCCATGGGAAAGAGTGCGCAGTTTCCCCTGCAGGACTGGCTCGTCGATGCGATGGAAGGTCCGACTCCCGTCTCGGCCATGATTCACGGCGCTACAATGGTCAACGCCGGAGTCTATCTCGTCGCCCGCATGTACCCGCTCTACAGCCAGGCTCCCATCAGTGCTCTTTTTGTATCATTCATTGGCGCATTCACCGCAATGTTTGCCGCAACCATGGCTCTCGGCACATTTGATATTAAGCGTGTTCTGGCATTCTCCACCATCAGCCAGCTCGGCTACATGTTCATGGCCCTGGGCGCCGGCGCGTACGTTCTTTCCAGGCAGCCGATTGGCGCTGCCTCATACTCCCTGGGATATTCCGCCGGTATTTTTCATCTGATGAATCAGGCCATATTCAAGGCGCTCCTTTTCCTGGCGGCTGGGAGCGTCATGCATTCCCTGGGCGGGACCCAGGACATGAGGGAGATGGGCGGTCTGCGCTCGAAACTCCGCATAACTTCAGTGACGATGCTGTTCGGTTCCCTGTCGCTCGCAGGCATAATACCGTTCAGCGGATTTTTCAGCAAGGACGCCGCGCTGGAGGCCGCTCTGGGAGGCACTGCATATTCCCCCGTCTTCCTTCTGATATGGCTCTTCGGGATCGTGGGTGCATTGCTCACGGCCGTCTATATATTCAGACTCTGGTTCATGACATTTGCCGGAAAGCCGCGCTATCCTCCGGAGGTTCATGTGCACGAATCGCCTCCGGTAATGGTGCTGCCGCTGATTGTTCTCGCTGTGCTGACTCTTGTTGCGGGTGTCGCAGTCCTCGGGGTCGCAGGCTTTGCCATGGCTGTGCATTACCCTGCTGTCCTTTCCCCGCATGTTTCCCCCTATGCCCAGTTCAACGGTGCGCTTGGCCTTCTGGGTGACCCGGCAACATATCTGTCGCTTTTCCTGGCCTTTGCCGGTGTGGGCATCTCCTACTCAGTGTGGGGCAGAGGCAGATCAGGGAGCAAGGCGGTGTCCGGCGCAATAACATCGCGCGTCTACAGTGTGCTCGTCGAACGGTATTACTTCCCGCAGATGTACGACAAGCTGGGAATATGGATAGGCTATGGCGTTGCGAGAGGGCTGGACTTTTTCGACAGTAAAGTCGTCGACGGCATAGTTAATGGTGTGGGCAGATTCTTCATATTCTCCTCGGAAAATATCAGGAGATCGGAAACCGGCTATGTGCAGCAGTATGCCGGTGCCATCGTGCTCGGCATCGTCGTCATTGCCGTGCTGCTAATCCTGCTGCCGATGATGGGGGTGTGAGAATGCTGCTCATATCGCTCATGATTCTTTTGCCGGTCGTAGGCTTTGCGCTTCTGCTCGCTATGCGCTCCGATCTGGCCAGGAACAGGCTGACTGCTGCGCTGTTCAGCGGTGTGCCGCTTGCCCTGAGCGCCTATATGCTCATTGCATTCAACTACGGCAATCCCGGCTACCAGTTCACTGAACACTACACATGGATAAGCACATCCTATTTCACAATCAGTTACGCGGTCGGCGTGGACGGCATAGCGCTGCCGATGGTCTTCCTCACATCCCTCGTCTCTTTCCTTGTCGTGATTTTCTCATGGGACGTGAAGCACAGATGCAATCAGTATTTCGGCATGCTGCTGCTCGTGGAAGCGGGAGTCATGGGCGTCTTCACCACCACCAACTACTTCATCTTCTATATTTTCTGGGAAATAGTTCTCGTCCCGATGTATTTCATAATACTGATATGGGGCTCGCAGAGAAGAGTTTACAGCGCGACAAAGTTCTTCATTTACACGCATGCGTCGAGTCTCGTGATGCTCCTGTCGTTCTTCGCTCTGTATTTCGAGTATCACAGCCTCTTCCCTTCCAGGCCCTTTACATTTTCAATCACCAAAATATCGCAGGTGTCGCCGCTATTCCCGGCGCTCTTCCAGGAGATAGTATTCCTGGGCCTCTTTTTCGGCTTCATTGTAAAAATGCCCGTCTTCCCCTTCCATACGTGGCTTCCTGACGCACATACCGATGCACCGACGGGCGGAAGCGTGATGCTCGCATCACTCCTACTGAAGATGGGGTCGTACGGTATAATCAGAATAGCGGTGCCTGCGCTTCCGTACGGCGCCAAGTATTTCGAATATGTCATACTGGTGCTCGCTGTCATCAGCATACTGTACGGTGCGTGGGTGAGTATGGCACAGCGCGACATGAAGAGGATGATTGCAAACTCATCGATAAGCCACATGGGGCTCGTACTGCTTGCCATCGCTGCCGCAGTGTTCACACTCAATCCGAAGACGGGGTATATCAACACGCTTGGAATCAGTGTCGCTGATTTTCAGATGTTTGCCCACGGGCTGATAACCGCGGTCCTGTTCATGTCGGCCGGTGTGGTTCAGCACCACGCCGGGACAAGAGACATGAAAAGTCTGGGCGGACTGGCCAGGAAGATGCCAACGCTGGCGACGATGATGATGGCCGGTTTCCTCGCCTCGCTGGGCATGCCCGGCATGATAGGTTTTGCCGCAGAATTCAGCGTTTTCTATGTCACGTTCCTGTCATTCGGTCTTCTGCTGATAATACCAATCCTGACAGTCGTGATAACGGCAGGCTACTACCTCTGGTCAATGCAGCGTACGATATTCGGCGCCGATTCGGGCAGTGTGGATTTCAGCGGAATACACGACTCGGAATGGTTTGAGTGGATACCAATGCTGGTGCTGATACTGATTATCGTAGCATTCGGAATAGCTCCATGGCTGATGTTCAATCCGATTAACATTGCCGCCGCACATTATTATTCGTCAATGGCAGGTGCATTGAGATGATACAGTTTTTTGCATCAGGCATGTCTCCGCTCGTTGTCATGATCGCGGGTGCCGTACTTGCGGCAGCACTGTCATTCTACGTGTCCAACCGTGTACTCGGGTGGCTCTCCGTGGTCACCATGCTGATAACGTTCATCCTCCTTTTCATGATCATAGGAGGAGAGATACCCAATCCGCAGACATTCGGAAACGTTATGGTTGAAGACGACTTTGCCGCAGTCTTCCAGCTGATTTTCCTTTCGGTCGGCTTAATTACAGTCCTCCCTTCGGTGAAATACATAGAGGGTGACAGGAATCAGGGCGAATACTACAGTCTGCTGATGCTGTCTGTTGCCGGCATGATGGTCATTTCCGCCTCGACCGATCTCATTACCCTCTTCGTCGGAATAGCCCTGACGGCATTGGCAAGTTCATCGATAGTAGCTTTCAGGAAAAAGGACAGAATCGCTGTCGAAGCGGCGATGAAATTTTACATAATCAGCGCGCTGTCCGCAGGACTCGCGCTCTACGGCATCTCTCTCCTCTACGGTTTGACGCATACGCTGCAGATTTCTGCTCTTGCATCGTCTCTCCAGGGCATATCACCGTCCAGTCCCTCCTTTCCCACCGCCATGGTTGCTCTCGTCCTGATCATCGCCGGTTTCGGTTTCGAGATCGCCATGGTTCCTTTCCACATGTGGGCTCCGGATGTCTACGAAGGCGCTCCGACGCCTGTTTCGGGTCTGCTGTCCTCCGGCTCAAAGAAGGCAGGACTCGCAGCCATCCTGAAACTGTTCGTCGTGGCACTCATTGCATTCAGGACAGAGTGGGCTCCTGTTTTCGGCGCACTGGCGATACTCACTATGACTGTGGGTAACATCGCTGCGCTGCAGCAGAAGAGCGTAAAGCGGATGCTTGCGTACTCGAGCATAGGACAGGCGGGATACATGCTCATCGCCCTGCCTGTTTTCGCCGCCGCATTCGGCTACCACGGCATCTACGGTGCGAATCTTCAGGTCTTCTCCATATCCTCCGGCATCTTCCAGATACTCACGCATGCCATAGCATCCTCAGGAGCGTTCATGGTCGTGGCAATCATGGCCACAAATGTCAGTGGCCCGACTGTCGATGAGTTCAGAGGACTCTTCCGCAATAACCGTCTCCTGTCGCTGTCCTTTACGCTCTATCTTCTTTCCCTTCTCGGCATTCCTCTTCTCGCCGGTTTCGACAGCAAACTGCTGATATTCTCCAGCGCTGTCGGCGGCTCGATCATTCAGGGATATTCATGGCTGATCTGGCTGGCCATCGCGGGCGTGCTCAACAGCGCAGTTTCACTGATTTATTACGTCAGGGTAATAAAGGAAATGTTCAGCGACACGGAGAGCCCTGTGACGAAGTACCGCATGACCGGCTTTGCGCAGCTTTCGCTGTGGATAGCAACCGTCGCCACTGTTGCAATCGGCCTCTATCCGGGGCCCGTGATATCCATTTGCAATGGGGCCGCGAGGGCACTTCTGGCGCTGCTGTGAACATCGACGAATAGGTTATATACAGAGACAATTTAGCCAAATATTACCAGAGGAATGATTACTGTTGCCGGATCAGTCAGCAGAACAGGATTCAAAGAAGGACTTCCATTTCATCGTTCATCTTGCGAATACCGATCTCGATGGTAACAAGAAATCGGTTGTCGCGCTGATGAAGATAAAGGGTATGGGGAAGAGAATTGCGGAGAGAATCGCGGTCATGACCAATCTTGATGCAAAAGTCAAGATAGGTTCCTATCCGGAATCAAAGCACGCCGAGCTGGAGGAAGCGATAGCTTCCATTTCCAAGGAATTCCCGCACTGGATGGTCAACCGCCCGAGGGAACTGGAGTCGGGCCAGAGCAGGCATGCAATAGGCACCGACGTCGACATGGCAGTCAGGGAAGATATCAACAGGATGAAGATGATACGCTGCTACAAGGGCATAAGGCATGAGACCGGTCAGAAGGTGAGGGGTCAGAGAACCAGGGCGAATGGAAGAACCGGACTGACTATGGGTGTCACCAGAACGGCCGTCGCTGCTCCCGCCGCCGGCGGAGAGAAGGCAGCCGCAGCGGAACCCGCCGCGGCTGCGGCAACGCCCGCTCCGAAGGCAGCACCCAAGGCCGGGGCGAAGCCCGCCGCGGCAGCGAAACCGGCAGCCGCGCCCAAAGCGGCAACGAAGGAGAAGGGCAGCTGAGCCTTGCGTGGTGAATGAATGGGCGATCCGAAGTTTCCAGTAAGAAAGTATGACAGGCCGGCGCACCCCTGGGAAGGGGAACGCATAAAGAGGGAGAGTAATCTCGTATTCAAATACGGGCTCAAGAACAAGAAGGAACTCTGGAGAGCCCAGTCATTTCTGAGGGAACTCAGAAGGCAGTCTAGGCTTCTTCAGGCAAAGAACAGAACCGGTGACCCGCAGGCGGAAAGGGAGACCACAGCGCTCATTGCAAAGTGCAGGCGGCTGGGCCTGATAAATGAAAACGCGGATCTGAACGACATTCTGCTGATAAATATCGAGGGAGTGCTTTCCAGAAGGTTTCAGACTGTAACATTCAAGAAGGGACTGGCTAAGAGCATAGGCCAGGCGCGTCAGCTCATAGTTCACGGTCACATGAGTATGGGGTCCAGACAGCTCACTGTTCCGGGTTACATAGTCAGGGAGGGGGAAGACTCGGCCATAGCCTACACGGCCAAGTCGCCGCTCTCGAGCGACTTGCATCCGATGAGGCCGGAACCCGGTTTTACCGGCGTTCTGAAGGAGAAGAGGCCGGACAGGGACGAGAGGGAGAGGCAGGGCTCGCGGTATTCCTCGAGGCGTCCGTCGGCAGCTCCGGCAGTACCCCAGGCAGTAGCAAAAGCAGTCGAGAAAGTCGTAAAGAAGGAAGTGAAGAAGGCTGTGCCTGAGATTGATTCCGCGATTGAAACGGCGAAGGGAGTCACATCTGCAAACGGTGAAGCGCTCCCCGAAGTCGAAGCGGCGGACGAAGACAAGACTGAAAAGGGGAAATGAGCATGAAGATAGGCATAGCCAACATATTCGCAAGTTACAATAACATACTGATAACCGTCACGGACATAACTGGCGCCGAGACACTGGCCAAATGCACAGGCGGAATGGTGGTCAAGGCTGCAAAAGACGAGTCCTCCCCGTACGCTGCAATGAGGGCCGCCGAGAGGGTTGCCGAGCAGATTAAGGAAAAGGGAATAGATACTGTCCACGTCAGAGTCAGGGCACCCGGCGGCAACAAATCGGCGTCTCCGGGCCCCGGAGCGCAGGCGGCGATCAGGGCGCTCGCAAGAGCCGGACTGAAGATCGGAAGGATTGAGGACGTGACGCCGGTTCCGCACGACGGCACGAAGAGAAAGGGCGGCAGAAGAGGAAGACGGGTCTGAGAATGGTGCTTGCCTATGGATGCAGATTTCAGAGAGGTTAGGGAAAATTACATCAGATTTGTCCTGACGGACGCTGCACCGCAGGTTGCCAACTCGATCAGGCGCACGTTGCTTGCAGATGTTCCGAAGATGGCCGTGCATAATGTGGAGTTTCACCTTGGCCCGATCATGGGTGAAGACGGCACCGAATACGAGAGCGTTACTCCTCTGTTCGACGAAATGATAGCGCACAGACTCGGTCTCATACCCCTGCCAACATATCTAGACGAATTCAACTTCAGGAGCGAATGCACATGCAAGGGAGAGGGTTGCCCCAGCTGCACAGTGATGTATTCACTCAACAAGAAGGGACCATGCACCGTCTATTCAGGCGACATGGAGCCACTGGGAAGTGACAAGTTCCGCGTGAAGGACGAGTTTATTCCCATTGTCAAATTAGGGCAGAACCAGGCAGTGCTTGTCTATGCCACCGCCGAACTGGGATCGGGCAGGCAGCATGCCAAGTTTCAGGCAGTTCAGGCTCCCGGTTACAGGTACTACCCCAGTCTTAAATTCAATTATGACAAGCTGGACGTGAGCAAGTTTGATGTCAATTGCTGTCCCGAAAGAATACTCGAGAAGAGGGATTCGAAAATTGTCGTCACTGACGTCGAGAAGTGTACGCTCTGCAAGGCATGTGCCGACGCTGCGCCAAAGGGTGCGGTCGAGGTAAAGGGCGACGACACAAGATTCGTTATGCAGTTCGAGACAGACGGCTCTCTCACTGCTGCTCAGGCACTGTCAAAGTCACTCGAATTGCTTGAGAAGAAATCCGTCGAACTGCTGGCACTCGTCAGTTCACTCTGATATGCGTAGCAGGAGTCTGGCTACATCCTTCATGTCGACAGTGTTAATGGCATAGCCCGCGCTTTTAATCACTTCCCTGTCTCTCGAGTTGACAGCAATGCCGTGACCGATTGTTCTGAAAACCGCAGCATCGGACGCACTGTCTCCTGTGTGTATGACCTCCTGCGGCGAAATGCCCTTCAGTGCACACATGTCTTTCAGCCATGCAGCCTTGTCCGGAAACACTCCGTCCGCACTGCCCACTATTCCTCCATCCACTGCCTGGAAGGCAGAACAGTGCCCGGAAAAACCGAATCTCCTCTCGTACCACTCACAAACATACTGCGGATTGTGCGTGAGCAGCATTACTTCCATTCCGGCCTGCCCCAGCATGCGGATGCCTGCGGCTATGTTGCGCAGTCTCGGCACCTCCTCCAGTGCGGAGTATAATCTGTTCAGGGATACACCCTCTGCGATACTCAGAAGATTTGACAGATGACGGGCTTCATCCGACTTTCCAGCCCGGAACATGGCCGTGTACCTCCTGTAATCATCCCCCCTGCCCAGGAGGCTGGCGATAAAATACCATCCGTGGCCTATCGTCAGCGTACCGTCTATGTCGAACGTCGCTATCCTGATCGTCATTGGCACACCTCTTTCAGGAGAATTCGGTCAATTTGGTGGATCTCACACCGTCGCTCTCGAAAAGGCTGTTCATTGCATTCTCGATGAGTTCGATCCTCTGAATGGTATATGGCGGGAGGTCAAATTGCCTTATAATCTCCTTGGTGATCTCGAGGTATTTCTTCACGCTCGCTTCATGTACCGTGAGCGTCAGTTCGTGACCGCAGTAGCACACGCCCTTCAGCGGTATACGCCTGTATTTCGAGCCGCACTTCGTGCACCTCAGCTCCTGACCCGAAAAACTCTTGAGATTGCCGATCATGTCTGGCAGGAAATGCCGTGATATGACCCTGTAGGCAACGTCGCCCGCATCCACGGCCCTTATCTTCTGTGCCAGTCTGAGCTGGGCCCAGAGCTTCTGCTGCATCGTTTCCAGCGTGCTGTAAAGTGATTCACCGGGTCCCTCAGATATATCCGGCGTGTCGTGAGTGAAATTGAAACCCTCGTACTGTCCCCTGGTATACATTCTCGCCCCCACGGTCCCCATGAGCTTCTCCACCTGCTTCGGTTTCGCGAACCGCAGCGTCGCTTCGTAGAAATCAAGAGGATACTCTCTGAGCACGTCTATGTTGTGCGCCTCCTTGTCAATCTCATTGGGATCGATGCGCAGAGAGAGCACGAGAGGGGCGTCCATCAGGCCGCCTCTGCTGGACGGAAGGTATGATCTCGAGAAATTCAGCAGTGCGTCGAGAAGCAGTATAACAGAGTCTTCATCCCCGTCAGCGTTGCGCCTCTTCGATGCATGAAAGAACGGATGGCCGAACCCCACATTCGATTCTGTGAAACCGATAATCCTGCACAGTATTCCGCCGGAGGTGTGCGGGGCGAGCCCGACTGCCAGCTGTCCGATCAGCCCCTTCCTGTCCTTCAGCGAATAATACGGCTCCATGCCGTACAGCTTCACCAGCATTTCATCGATGAAATCTGCAACCCTGTTCATGTAATCCGCAAACTTGATCGACGGCACGATGTCCTGGACCATCAGTTCGCATACCTGGTCCGGCGACACAAGCTCCCGTCCGTCCATGTCTGCCGTATAGCCCAGCGCTCTTGCGCTCTCAACGGACAGCCCTATCTCCGAGGGCCTGAAATGCGTGAGCGGAACATCGGTCATGTCGAACCGAACCGTTCCGTCCCTGAAAACGTAGATGGAGTGTTTTGCACGGAGTATCCCCTTCTCCACAGCCTCCGGCGT
>JAKABN010000052.1 GCA_021796895.1 Thermoplasmata archaeon
GCTGTATGTCGCCATGACGATAATTGTTCTATTCAACCTTATCTTCGCAATGCTGGTAGTGCCGTATCTGATAGGTGTTCCGCCCGCATAGCCCCTTCCCCGTCAGGATTCCTTCATTGTCACGTCATTTTCAGTCAGCGCTGAGGAAACACGTAATGAAGGAACGCTCCTCCGGACACCTCCTGTCTACATATTGTACGTATTATAGTAACAAATTATTGAAACCGCACCACAGGGATGCTCTCTACGGTGTTACCATGAATGAGTTGAGGACTGCAGCACAATCAGTAAGAACAGACACTGTGAACACATACAGGACGTGGTTCGGAAGGAACAGCATGAAGATCGCACGCGTTTCCGCAGTTATTTTTGGACTGATATGGGGCATCGACGCGTTTGCGAAATTCTATTTCGACGCTCCGTCCCAGCTGCCCGGATGGATACAGGATGCAGCGGTCGGCCAGCCTGCGTTTCTCCTGGGATGGTACAGCTTCTGGTACCAGGCTTCTCTGACAAACTCCGCACTCATACTTTACGGAGTCGGCGCTGCGGAGGGCGCGCTCGCACTGGCCCTCGTGCTTGGCTTCGCACGGAAACTTTCGTACATCGTGGGCCCGTTTCTGGCTTTTCTCATCTGGGCAGTGCCTGAGGGATTCGGAGGGCAGTTCGGCTCCGGTTACACGGATCCGGGGACGGGCATAGTCTACATGGCATGCTTCTTCGTGCTCATGGCTCTGAATGCGTCGCACGGAACGGATCCGTATACTCTTGACGCTCTCATAGAGAAGAAATACGGATGGTGGAGGAAAATAGCGGAATTCAACTGACCATCCTCCGGGTCTGTGCCGTAACCAAACACATTTCCTCTCCTCTTTTTCTGTACATGCCTTCAGATCATGCACTCGGCTGGCAGCAGTGCTGCCCCTGCGTTCTCAATCCGACTGTCAGATGCGCAACAGTATCAGCCCGGCCGCTCAATTTCAGCGGGTTTGGGCGGCCTGGGCGGCTTATGCGGGTGTTCGGGCGCGTTCGTCTGCACGGATGCCGAAGTTACCGTGAACTGTGTTGTGTTGCGGTTGTAGTTTCCCTGTATGTCGAATGCCGTTGCCGTGAAATTGTATGTGCCTGCGGACAGAAGGCTTTCGTTTACAATCCATGTGTACGTGTTTCCGCTCCTGATCACCGGGGGAGATATTATGTAGGAATATCCGCCGCTCGTGTAAGTTATGTCGCCTGCCACGCTGCCCATATCACCGGAGCCGAACGGACTGAAAATGTCCGATGTGATGTACACCGTTCCGTTCTGTGCCGATGCATACAGCGGCGACATGTCCACGGGGTTGTAGACCTGTAAGGCAAGGGAAATGGGATACTCCTGCCCGCTGTGCAGCAGGATGGCATATCCTATGCCGGTTCCGGCAGCCTGCACCATGTACCACGAGACGGACATCGAGATGTAGGACCCTGACGGTATGACGCCCGATTCCGAAAGGAACGGGACGCTGTATTCCACTACTGATCCGTCTGTTGGAAGATTCAGCGTAAGCGATGCGCTTCCTATTGCATACTGTCCTGCATGCACGCTCACGTCAACGGTCACAGGAACCGATGTCAGGTTTCCGGAACCGGCCAGCGGCTGCAGAGACAGGAAGAAATGCACATAACTTGCATTGACCTGCGACAGATACACGCCTGCGGATGTTGCCTGGTCGAGACTGAAACTCCATGAGGCAGGGCCAAGCACCGGCACGAGATAGAAGTTGTTGAAATCATTCTGTCCGGACGGGAACGTCGTGTTCATGCCGAAAACGGTCGCACCGGCAGCAGCCGAGGAGGCAACATGCTGCGCATACAGCGAAACGACTTGCGGATACTCAAGGAAAACAGTGGTGGGCGGCGTCGGATGGAATGTTCCGAACAGAACAGTGCCGTTTTCGTATCCGATACCGCTGCCTGCAATGATTTCACGGGCGCTGCTGTTGTATGTCGCCACGCCATAGGGATTGGGGAAGAAATACGGCGGAGAATATGAACTGTATATATTCGTCTGTTCCAGGCTCATTTCAGACAATACCGGATGGAATGAGCCGCCTTTCACATAGCTCATGTTCCTGAACAGCACAGGTCCCAGTATGTTGTACCGGCTGGTCACGCCGAGTGCGGATACCAGAAATTCAGGCGCATTGCGTCCGCTGCCTGCGGCCGCAGTGGAGTATGTACCGACAGTGACGGAATTGACTCTGAATGCCCACTGATACTGAGATGTTTCGATTATTGTGTAATTGCTGAAAGTTCCGTTTGTTCCGGCACTGCCCGGAATTCCGTAATCTGTGAACGACGTCCCGAACTGGCTGCTGGATGGTATGATGCTGTAGAACCAGGCACCAGTCTGCATGTTGTTGTTCACGGCGTATCCAAGCATCAGCGTCGTTCCGTCCGCGAGTTTTTCGCTCACGTAGAACAGGTTGGACGATGAGCCTACCGCCCTGTCCGGCAGCACGGTCTGAATTGCGGCTGAAACGCCGGTGTTGTTTGAACTGTTGAAGTCGCCGTAACCGCCCGCAACATACCTGTACTCGGCCAGCTCATGCGCAAGGAACGATATGTCGGGGCTGCCGATGCCTGTGACCGGATCCCATCCCGGTCCGGCATTGTAGTAGCCGCCGGGACCGTTGTATCCCACCGTCACGTCATGGAAGCTGCGGTTGTAGACAGGTGAATTAAAGATGCCGTACAGCGCGGGATTGAGGAATCCCAGCTGTGAGCCCTGCACGAATGCAACATATGAATCCATGGTTGCCACCATGCCGGCCCATGCAGGCGATGCAAAGCTGGTACCGCCGAACAGATAAGACCCGCCTGTCTGACCGTTGAACACGAAGTCGTTGCCGCCAAACATCGCATTTGCCGAAACATCCGGAATTCCGCGTTCGGCTGCGGCCGCACCGCTTTCGGGCAGTCCGTATCCGGTCTGCCAGTACGGTCTCGGGAAGATGACGCTGTATCCGCCTCCCGTGTAGCCGTCCCATGCCGTCTCGTTAACCATGGCCACAGGATTGAATACCTCCGGAACTGCCGGCGGTCCGTTGAGCGGATTGCTGACAGTGGACACCGTTCCGTTCATGAAAATGGTCGTACCGCCTACGGCAGTTACATACGGGTCATCCGAAGGCCAGAGCACTGATCTGGGGACGCTCGTGTCATATCCGGCTGAACCCTGATCCCCGGACGCAGCAAGTACGGTTATTCCTTCCGCGGCCGCCATCTTGAAGAACGGATGCATGTAGGTGGCGAACGCTCCGACCTCCGGTTCTGGCGCTCCCCAGCTGTTTGAAATCACGTTGGCGAGCTGGTTTGTGATGAGATATGCCACGGTCTGAATCAGCGTGTAGCCTGCATCTGGCGAAACCACTGAAATGACATTCGCCTGGGGCGCGAAACCATGCGACAGCTCAGCGTCCAGGGAAGTTTCCACTTCCCAGAGACTGATTGCGGCATTGAGTGACTGTGTCACTGTACCGAGCAGATTCGGCTGTCCGAAGGGATACATGGTCTGAAACGAAGCGGGCGATGGAAGGTTGTACAGGCTGTCGTATGTCGCCATGTCCGCCGCGAGCGTCGGGTCCCCGTATGCATCCGTGACAGCCACAGTCTCGTACTGTCCCTGGTAACCGCTGTTCATGAGCGCTGTCTCGTTGTAGGCAAGCTGCATGGCATAGGGTGTGTACGGCGGTTGGGGCGACGTCGCACCCCCGAAACCGTTGTTTGACGCGTTGACTGCCTGGCTTACCGTCATGTTTGATGCGGGATTGACAAGCAGCATAGCCTGCAGATACGGGTAATCGGAAAAGCCAATCGCACCGCTTATCGCACCGGAGAATGCGGACGGCACATACAGCGGTTCGGTATTGAAGTAATAAGTGCCCATCTGGGTGTCGTAGAGCTGGATGCTCGTGTTGAACAATTCGTCAAACTGTGTGGCTTCGCCGTACATCTGCATGAAAAGTCTGTCATTTCCCGGCACTACTGTTATCCCGCTTGAGCTGTAATACGCGGCTATCGACTGATAGACCGATGCGCCGGGTTCAAAGAGTTTCATAAACGATGAATGCGACATATAATGTCCGTAGGCGGGGCTCGCAGGATTGGACACCTGTCTGAGAAAATTTGAAAGCAAACTGCCGTTTACCGTGTTGAGTCCGAGATAGACAGTTATGTTCTCGCCAATGAGGGGCCCAATAGCCAGCGAACCGGGCGGAACGTACGAAACGCTGTTCTGCAGTTCTGTGAGCGAACTTGAGGAAGCGAGGGAATCGGTCGTAGATATGAGGCCAAGGGGAGAAGCACTCAATGTTTTGCCCTGATTCAGGCCCGGTTCCGGGCTCTTTGCCTGCGACGCTGTGCCCTGAAGGAGGGGAACAGCCATTCCCGTCACCATTATCGCCGCAATGACAATAGCCACAAGCACAGGCAGGAGCCTGTTTTGTTCAAGAGACATGGCGTGCTGAAGTCATGGAATCGTATTTAACTGAGTGTTTGTCAGAACTGTACAGACAGTCGCGCAGGGCATGTCAGACCGATGAGGCGGCAATGCATTGTGCGCACATATTCCGGCCAAGTGCAAGGGTACCGACTCACCCGGAATGCCGCTGTTGCAGGAAGGGAGTGGGCTCCGGATATCTGTGCAGACACCGGCTGCCGGCATCACGTATTTAATGTCGCATTCTCCTTCCTGCATTGATGGACCATCCGCGTTTTTATGAAAACTATCAGGAGCTCATGGTTTTTCTGGGAAAAGGCGGCCTGAACGAGGATGAATCAGGATGTTACATCTGTCTGCTTCTTTACGGCAACTCAACTGTTTCCGCCCTTTCTCGCAACTGCGGCATCAACAGGACGAAACTCTATGGTGTCCTGAAGAAGCTTGAATCTGTCGGCATGGTCAGCCAGATTTCCGTATCTCCCGTCGGGTACGAAGCAGTGCCCCTGGAAGCGTGCGTATCCAGCATACTCACCGAATACGAACATCAGCTGGTCAACCTGCGCAAGGAGGCCGCCGGCATCATCCGCCTGTACGGTGAGAGGCTGAAGAGGACATACGCCATGAACGCGGAATACTCCTCGTTCAAGCTGAGGTTCCTGGGTGGTACAAGGCCCATACTGAATACGATAACGAGAATGTTAACAAACGCGCAGAAGGAGATTTCGATGCTTGTCGACAGCCACAACATGCACCGGATGGAGTCGGTTATCGGAACAAGCGGCCACAACGCCGATCGCAGGCCCCTGATACGCATCATTACGGATCCGCTGGCCGGGGATTATGCGGGAAGTCTGCGTTCAATGGGATCGGACACCGGCATTCTGAGAATGTATCATGACATATCCATGTACCCGAATTTTATTTCGGTCGACAGCACCGAAATGTTCGTATTTCTCGACGTGGATCTCACAAGAAAATACGTCAGCTCTGATCAGCAGATAGGCTTCTGGGTCAGCGACAGGCATTACATTTCGAGGATGATGAAGCTGTTCGAGAAGCTGTGGTCGGGTCAAACAGTCAAACAACCGGATCCAGATTCAAGTCCAATTGCACAGTTGAAGCAGAAGCGGTGAGAGCTGAATAACCACCCTGCACTGGTGCCCAAACACATGGGGATTCCTGGAAGGCGCCGACACCATCCTTCCCCGCTTTCCACGAAGTTCTTTGGCATGATGCCGATGCCGCTGTTTCAACGTGCCGTGCTCTACTAAGAATGGTGATTGACGGGAACTGTTGCCTCGTCCAGTTCAGCTCTCCATGTCAAGGCCCTGCTGTTCTGTTTTCAGCCTGAGGTAAGTGCTTATGTTCGTCGCGATCAGCTCGGAAGGATCCGAATAGAAATACCGTTTGGATCTCGTGTGTCCTGCCGACTTAAGCACCTCAAGCTACACTAATCTGTTCAGGTGCATCCTGACTGTCGCTTCGCTCCGGTTCTGCAGCCATCTTGCCGCTTCGCTTATCGTAAACGGAAGGTCCTGCTCTTTCGCCTTCATCAACAGTCGGGTCTCAATTTCGTCAAGTTCGCATGAAAGGAGGTTTTTTGACCTGAATTTGTCGTACGCCTTGCTGTATGCATTTCGAATGCACATGGTGAAGTAGTCAAGCAGTTCGATGTAGCTGTTGCAATAATCTGTCCAGGCAAGAAGGGTATAGTACAGACGGGTGTTGCTCAATAGCTCAGATTCGATGAGGCAGATGTGCGCGTTGTTAAGGCCTGCCTGGCGCAGATACTGATGAAATTCCATGCTGAAGCACATTCTCAAGTCTGAGAAGTCACGGGCATCTTCATGCTCCCGCCCGTCGAGACACCCAATGTGCGGGACTACTGTGCCCGTTGCCAGCATTTACTTCAGCATTACCACATCATCGATTTTCTTGAAGTCGGAATCACCAGTAATGAGTGTTGCCGAATATCTGTAAGCTGTGGAGAGAATCAGGCAGTCTGCGATAGAGAGACCATATTTCTGTTTAAGTCTGGATCCGTCAATCGCAATTTCCTTTGACACTGGAAGCAAATGGCACCTTCTCTCAATTGGGGCGACTCTCTCATTTGCCTCTTCTTCACCATATGTTCCTGCTATCCAATTGTGAACTTCAACCACATTAATTGTTGGCGCAAGTGCTCTTTCATTTCCCTCAATATATTGGGCTGCTGCATCGGCATATCCACCGCCCTTCCAGTATTCAATCCAGACTGAACTGTCAAAGAGAACGGTCACCCTCTTCCCTCCTGAAGGTCTTCAACTCAGGAAGTCTGCCTTTCTCGCTACCCGCCAAACGTTTCGAAGTCCTGAGCAAAAAGTCAATCACCTCATCGTAACTCTGCAGCCCTGTCTCGTCCTTTACCATATAAAGATATTGTTTTGTAGCACTGGAAGCCAGGAGAGTTGTTTTCTCACTCATATTGATAAAGTTAAAGTTCAGAGAGTGTTAGGACAGTGCATAAAGCAACGGGAAGGAATGAAAATAAATTTCAAGAAGGCGCTGTCCGTATTTTCGCCTCTCGTCTTCGCCTTGAAATACCTGAAGAGGGAAAAGAAGATAACAGCGCTTGTACTTGCAGTCGGCGGTTTCACCTCCGCATTCACACTGCTTATTTCCATTTTCATTGGCGATGCAGTCAACAGGGTGCTGAGGTCCGGGCTTTCCGGCCTCCAGTATTACGTTTACCTGATAATACTGGTTTCAGCCCTGGCATCTGTCTCTCAATTCATCGTCAGTTACGGATCGCAATACCTCTCACAGCGGTACGTCTACGAGCTGCGTGAAGATGTATTCCGCCACATGGTCAGCAAGAAGTTCAGGTTCTTTGAGAACGAGACATCCGGCAACCTGCTGTCAAGGTGCACAATGGACATTGAGGCAACAAGGAACTTTGTCCTCAACCTGCTTTCTCAGCTGATTCCCACAATTCTGATGATAATCATCGCATTCTATTTCCTGCTTGAGTTGAACCCGTTTTACTCTCTTTTCTTCCTGGTTGTTATTCCTGTACTGATTTACCTTGGTATGACTTTCCAGCGGAAGCAGAGGGTCCACTGGAAGATCATCCGTGACGACTACGGTGTGATGAACGAGAGGCTGCAGGAAAACATTACCGGTCAACGGGTGGTTCGCGGCTTTCTGGGCGAAGAAAGGGAAATCAGTAGGTTCAAGGACACCACGGACACATACTTTCAGGAGTACCTCACCGTCGCAAAACTGAGGGGCGTGTACAACAATCTTATGCCCCTGCTGATAAGCGTGGCCGCCACAGCAGTGATTCTGTACGGTGGCTACAGCAGCATAATCGCCGTTGCCTCGGTTGGTTCCCTGGTTGCAGCGGTGAACATATTCAACACCATGATATCGCCTGTCAGCATACTTGGAAGGCTGATAGTCTGGTCGGAAAACGCCAGGGCCGCAATAGACAGGATAAATGAGATCACAACTGGAAAGGATGAGGAGGTTTTCGACGCCGCTGTAAAGAAGGAGGTCAGACCGCCGGTTGCAGCCAGCGCAATAACCTTCTCACGCGGCCCGAGGTTAATCCTGAACGGCATGAGCTTTGTAATCGGAAAAGGGGAGTTTGTCGCAATCACCGGAAGCACCGGCAGCGGCAAGAGCACATTGATTAGCATGCTTCCGAGATTCTACGATCCGGATTCCGGTGAAATATCATTCGACGGTATAAGGTATGATGGTTTCTCCCTCCCCGAGATCAGGGGCAAGATCGGAGTTGTGCCTCAGGAGATCAGCATATTATCCGGGACGCTGCGGGAGAACATCGGATTCGGAAATGGCGAATACAGAGACGAAGAGATCGTGGAGGCTGCAAGGACAGCGCATATCTGTGATTTCATTGACTCGCTGCCTGACAGGTTCGAGACAATTGTCGGGGAAAGAGGCATAACGCTGTCCGGCGGGCAGAAGCAGAGAATTGCAATTGCCAGGGCCGTGCTGCCGAGACCCGAACTGCTAATTTTCGATGACGCAACTTCAAGCGTTGACGCAGAGACCGAACTGGGGATCTTCCGCTCAATCAGGGAGAAGCTCAGTGGAACCTCAGTCATCATCATATCTCTTCGCGAAACAGGGCTCATGTTTGCGGACAGAGTGCTGAAGGTGGAGGATGGAAAGCTGAAAGAAGTCACGGAAGTCAGGAAGGAACTGCTCACGATCACCGCCGATTCAGAAAAGAAGGGGGGAGGTTGGAATGCCGAAGACCTATGAAGAGATAGAGGACGAGGTCATCAGGGGCGGTAAGGGATTTTCCTCCTTCAAGAGAATGGTCGCCGACATGCTCAAACAGACCAGGGCATTCCAGCTGCTTGTTCTGTCCATCATAGTTACGGCCATAACCTCCACTGTTGCTTTTTATGCCATTGGCCTGGTTGCGGACCAGATAACCGCCAGGAACATCGGACTGCTGATTGTCTATGCCATGGTCTTCCTCGGCATGTACGTCATCCAGTTCTTCTCCAACTGGCTCAGGACGACCACTTCAACCTTCCTTTCGCAGAACACACTCAAGAATCTCAGAGATGATGCCTTTGCATCGCTTCAGAAGGTGCCCGTATCCTTCTTCAGCAAGGTCAAGACCGGCTACCTGATCAGCAGAATCAGCAATGACGGTGAGTCCCTCAGCGAATTCCTGACATTCCAGCTCCCCTCGGTGCTGTCCGGGGTGGCTACCCTGGTTATTTCAGCCGGCTTCATGCTTTACCTCGCCCCCACACTTGCTCTTTACTCGTTCATTGTCATCCCCATTCTTTTTGTGTTCACATTCTCAATCCAGTCACGCGTGAGAAGGAACTACCTGAGGACCAGGAGAGCCATTGCGCGCATTACAGGAAACCTGGCAGAGGATATAGGCGCCATAAGGGCGATAAAGAGCTTCAACATAGAAGACAAGGTCTCAGGTAACTTCAGGAAGCTCAATGCTGAGAACTATGAGGCAAACATGGTCGCCAGCAGGCTTTCATCAACCTACAGCGCAATCATAAGGATCATCGAAGCACTCGGAATAAGCATCGTCCTCTTTGAGGGCGGACTGGAAACACTGCACGGTGTTGTGTCCCTGGGCATACTGGTATCATTCGTCTTTTATGTCCAGGGATTCTTCAATCCTGTGATCCAGTTGTCCCAGACTTACAACGCCTACCAGTCCGCGATGGTAGGCCTTACAAGGATATACGGCATCATAGATGCCGACAAGGAAGCACTGCCGCTGAAGCCAGTCCAGCTGGATTCATTCGAAGACAGCATCTCATTCAGGAATGTCTCTTTCTCGTACGGAGAGGGGTACGCACTTAACAGGGTTAACCTGGAAATCAGGAAGGGGCAGAAGATAGGTATTGTCGGGCACACAGGCGCAGGCAAGACCACAATTTCAAATCTGCTGCTCAAATTCTACCATCCGAATGACGGGACGATACAGATTGACGGAAAGAATCTCGAAGAGATTCAGACACGGTCGTACCGCAGGCTCATTGCACCTGTGCTCCAGGATCCGTTCATGTTCAGGGGCACTGTTCTCGACAATATACGCTTCTCAGATCCTGATGCCACAAGGGAAAAGGTACTGGAGTGCGTGGAAAGATTCGGCCTGGGCGCCATTTTCAAGAGGATGCCGGACGGCATAGACACGGACATCGGAGAGATGGGGAGGAATCTTTCCGAAGGACAGAGGCAGGCCATATCGATACTCAGGGCATTCATACTCAATCCCGAGATCCTCGTGCTGGACGAGCCAACTTCACAGATAGATCCCCAGTCTGAAAAAGCAATAATAAATGCTCTGGAAAAATTCCTCAGAGACAAGACACTCATACTGATAACCCACAGGTTCTCTCTCATACAGCTTGTGGACAATGTCATTGTCCTGGATCACGGGAGCATTGTTGAAGAGGGCGACGTGCCAACACTACTTGAAGGCAGCGGCAAGTTCTCACAACTCTATGAGTATCAGAGGCAGGACTACGAACTGATGTGAGTGGCCGCAGCCGCACATTGGAGAAACTGGCAAAAATTGAAACTGCGTTTCCAACTCAAAGCTGTACGACGCCGGCAATCTGTAGTTAACACTGGCTGGTTACGGGCAAGTCAGGGCAATCTTTATAACTTAATATATTAATTTATTTGCATGGCAAAACTAATATCGGTTTCCGAAGACGTGTACGACAGGCTAGCCAAACTCAAGGAGAGAGAGAAATCAAAGTCATTCACCGCAACCATATCAGGACTACTGGAGGTCAGGGAGAGAAACATCACGGATTTATTCGGTGCCTGGAAGATGAGTGACAGGGAGGCTGCAGAGCTCAATAAGCGCATCAGGAAGGAGAGAAGAGAGTCATTTTCGAGAAGTGGTCTGTGAGATGACGATATTCGATACCAGCATTGTGATTGACTACCTGAGAGGGAAGGAAAGTGCTTCAGAGATTATGATGGATGGCAACTCCGGGATATCCATTACAGTCATTACCGGATACGAACTGCTCAAAGGTTACAGAACAGGGAAAGAGGAATCGACCATAAACGAGTTATTGAACAGAGTCAAAATATACCATACTGACAGCAGGTCAATGAGAATATCCGGCAGCCTGTACCGCGAATTGAAGAATAACGGGAAATTGAAAAATGAAGCCGATGTGCTGATTGCCGGCATCGTCCTTGCAAACAACGAAACTCTCATTACTGCAGACAATGACTTTTCTGACCTCGCGGCTGCCATGGGTCAAGGCCTTGTCCTGTTGAAACCGTGAAATGCCGCTGCAATTTGCTGCAGCTCACCAGGTCTTGATCTTATTCACAACTCTGTCCGTCATATCGGCAAAGCCGAGCATGGATCCCAGTATGTAGAAAATTATCCACATTACCCACAGGATTGGATTAGTAAGGACGTCGATTATGACGATAAGCTGTGTGTACCATTTCCTTGCTGCAAAGTATTCCGGTTCTGTTTTACCCAGCGCACTGTACCCTATATGGGCTGGAAGATACACTCCCATGACTAGATATCCCCAGGGAATTCCCCCAATAATTGCAAGAACCCAAACCCATACTCTCTTCTGCCTCATTTCAATACATTTTGCTATGCTGTACATTTCCGGCAGGATAAATAGAGACGGTATCAGAAACCATGCCCATAATTGAAGTATTGCGGTTGCAGCCCCCAAAAGCCATGAAGACGTGTATATCCCTCCCTGCCTTCAGTCAAATCATAATATGCCCGGTGAGATATATATCCAGCGAGCAGTGCCGGTATCTCCGAAGATGAGTCGATTTTCTTCCATGTCAAACTCACGCGCTTGATGATTTTGAAGATGAGAAATATCGGAATCGGCATGTGGCCAGTTACCAGTATTCAGTTCTTAACAGAGTCGAGTGGAAAAGTAATGACAAATATGGGCTGAGGCGGAATTGAACCGCCGACCTCCGCGTTTCATACCAGGAAGGTTGTAAGCGCGACGTCATAACCACT
>JAKABN010000053.1 GCA_021796895.1 Thermoplasmata archaeon
GAGCAGGCTGAAGAGGAATCCGGAGAGGATACGGAATGCGATGGTGCACTCCCGGCTGCCGCTACCCTCAATCCATACATGCCGGCAGTAGCGCAAAATAATCCATTCTCAATCCAAAGGAGAATAGGCATCCCCCCAAGCATGCCCTCATCGTGATTAAGACCAACTGTTATTCGGCTAACAGTGAAATTGCGTCGATGACATACAATATCAGGTAGATGTTTTGATACTAAAACTGGCAAATCTGCATGAATTAAACACCCTGTACTGGCCGATTGCCTCATGTGTTTCAATTGATTATTTCTCCTCCGGCTGCCATCTCCTTCTGGATTTCACTGTTCTCCCTCCACATACCCCCTTTCTAAGACTCTCTCCTGCTGTCCTTTCTTCCATTTCCTTATAACACAATAATGTCTCACTATTTAGGGGGCGGACTACCGGCTCTTTCGAAGAGACCGGATGGCTCAATATCTAAATATGCCACAACATGAGTCTTAAGATGGCAAGAATCGGAATGTATGGGAACTTTGCAGGTGCGGTGGAGGAAACAAAGTGCATAATTACGGCATATTGCAAAACGGGAGTTGAGCTGAATGGGATTATTTAAGTTAATTTTGTGGGCATGTTTTATAGTGTTCTTCCAGGAAATAGCTGTACATGTAATACTTTTCCTGTGGTGGCAAAGTGAAATTGAGGCGAAGGAGACTCAAAGATTAGCCAGACAGGGAATCAAATCATAGCTATCCAATTTCGGCAGAACGAGTGGGACGCAAATCACTTCTTCCAGACTCATCCCTGACCAAGCGCTTGGCACAAGTGCGAAATACTCCTTGTACTTCTGTTGATGAGCGTATGCGGTATAAATCGATTGGCGGTAGGCAGTCACTAAAGGATGTGGTTGCATTGGGAAATGGCAGTTGCGGAATGCTTCATCCTGAGGAACTTTTCCATGGCATGTTCATGCCGATACCGCGCGAAACTGCCGCAACCTCTTCAGGGGGGGCATCACCTCCTCGCTGAGTTCAATGCCCTCCTTCACCAGATCATCATAAAACACATCTCCTTCCCTGTGGGGTGCGAGATGAACGTGCAGGTGAGGTATGTGGCCACCGTAGATGTATACGTAGATGAACTCGGCCCCGGTCGCGGCCTTGAGGGCGCTGGCCGCCGAAGACAGTACAGGTCCGAATTCGGATGCTTCCTGCCCGTCGATTTCAGTAATGTATCTTATGTGCCTAACCGGTTCCAGATAGCAGAGCCCCTTCACCGCACGGTAGGTTGTTGTCGTGAGCCTCCATCTTCCGTTGGACCACACTTCAATCCGCTTGAACAGCGCATCGGCCTTTCCGTTGCATATGCTGCATTCTATATCCATACCACTCAATCGCATTCCCTGCTTTTGTATATGGTCGAGGGTTTAACGCTTTATATGCCCCGTTCTTGAGCGGCTGAACTGATGTCGAGATAGACCTCATCGGATACACTCCTGACAGCTTCAGGCATTACCTGAAGATTGCAAGGTCCACGGGTCTAGTGGATAACCGGAGTCTGAAAGTTTCCGAAGAGGGCGCAACCGAATTGCTCCGGCTTCAGGGTGGAGCCATTGCTGGAGAGGAGGAGCACAGGCAGCTGCTTCAGGAGGTCAAGGACATTTTCGACATCATGGGTTTCCTGACAAACATGCCGTACCAGCTGGAGAGCACCAGCAATCCCGACCTCATCATCAAGTCTTCCATGAATGAGGACGGGTGCCTTTTCTTTGTGGAAATAGAAGTCGGCACACGTCGCCATGGTGAAGGAAGGCTACGCAAGGCTGAAAATGCAAGGCTGAAGGGTGCCACTCCTGTATTCGTGTACGAGGACATCAAGGCTGCAGAACTGGCGTTTATGACCATTTTTGTCGCGAGTGTGTTCTGGTTTATGCCGACGGGGAACTGTCGCGCTACACTGAAAGAGGGCTTCTGCCGATTAAGAGTATGGCCGACATGATGGAACAGAGTTAGACATCAGAATTATCTGAAGCGAAAGCAGCCGACTCGGCAATGAGAATTCAATATCCTGCAGACATGGCGGCGAACGGAACTGGATATTGGTTCTAAAGGAATGATGACCCATGAGATCTGGAATAGTGTCTGAATGCGTGGTCTTCCATATTCCATGTGGTAATGAGTGAAGATTGTTCAAGTCAGGATCTCACATCATTGTACACAAGACTGACCAATTACTACGATTTTAATAAAAATCAAAGCAAGAACACAGGAAAAGGCCCGTTCTCACGTTCATTTACCGTAAAACTGAGTAGTTACAAACACACAATAGTACCAGAAACGTGATTACGCACGTTTTATGAGGACGCTCTCAACCCTGGATGTCCAAAGTCAGGTTTGAGCCGCTTAACCGCGTGTCAGCATGATGTTTTCTATCCCTGAGTCCGAAAGAGTCAGAAGAGCACCTCTCAGAACACCATCCTGATATTCGCTGCCGGCATTCAAAACAGGTACCTTCTTTGTGGACCTGTCCCTGATATAATCCACACCAGCAGATTCGTGTATATGACCATGGACACCAAGCATCGGCGAATATTTCTCGATAAGACTTCTTACCGACCTGCTTCCAACTGATTTCATAACGGCATCGCCGCCCTTGATTACCGGCCGAAGATCTGCTGTCAACTCGGGTGCCTTATCGATCATTGTGTCGTACGGTGGAACATGTATTACGGCGATCGTCTTGTTCATTCTTTTCTGCTCCGATCTATCGAACAGTTCGTTCAATCTCCTATCTATTTCTTCTTCAGTCAATTCTCTTGGGCTATTCCAAGGAGTCTTGTTCGAATAACCAAATCCGAGCAATTGCAAATCTTCGAAATTTGCTATTCCCTCATCGATATCGATGAAGGTCTTCGAACCGTCTGTGTACTGCTTCACAAATCTCGAGATCGATTCGCTGTCATCATTGCCGGGCATAATGAACAACTTCACGTCATCCTTACTGTACTTGGCATCGATTTGAGCCAGTGCACCTCCGAGTTTTTCTCTTTCAACCTTGAGAAACAGCTCGTTGATTCTGTTATCATTCGATGATATCTCCTCGTGTTCCTCCCTGCTCATTACGGCGGTGTAATAACCGCTCATCTCTATTGTCTTAATCGTGCCCTCCAGCTCATTCTCCTTAATTATTTTATGATCTCCAAAAATTACGACGTCGTATGTAGTGTTTCCTCTGTTAACGATGGGAACAACAGCCTTTCCGGTGAGATCGCCGGCGAGTATTACCATATCACAATCATAGATCTTTGGAGCGTTTGACAACTTTCCATACGCCATTCTGGAGCCGTGCAGATCGGAGACGACTAGGATTCTTTTCGTAGCCATAAAGTCAGGCAGATCTAATAATGTCATTGTGGTATTAAGCCTTTTATGAAACAGACTCCGACGCGTACATAATTTAGATTTTCAGCGTTATATAATTAATAACGTGTCAATCCCTTATCGCGGTCGAAAATTTTCGGTACTCAGTTTAAGTAGCCATCCTGCATATTGAATTTCCAGACTCACCGTTGTGTTAGCGATGGGTTTCGGAAAACTATTTGCGGGGCTGATCTCGAATGTATGATTGTCTCAAGGGCAAGGTCGTTATTGTCACTGGCGGGTCTCAGGGTATCGGGTGGGCCATAGCGGATGCATTTCACAGGGAAGGCTGCATTGTCTATAATTTTGACATAAGGAAGCCTGAGAATGTCCATCACGACATAATCTACATGGAATGCGATGTTTCGTCAGAGTCTAACGTGAGTTCATCAATCGCCAAAGTTGTCAAAAGATCCGGAGCCATCAACATAGTTGTCAATAACGCCGGTATAGAAAAATACAATGCGGCAGGCGAAGTCTCCTCAAAGGAGTGGGATGAAATAATAGGTGTCAACCTGAAGGGTTCATTCCTGATGAGCAAATATGCGATCCCCCATCTGCTCAGAACAAAGGAGGGCGTGATACTATACACCGCCTCGGTTCAATCGAGCATGGTACAGAAACGCGACGCCGCCTACGTTACGAGCAAGCATGCATTGCTCGGACTGGCAAGGAGCGTGGCGATAGATTATGCCCCGCACATAAGATCCGTAGCCCTCTGCCCGGGGACGATACTGACGCCGCTGCAGCTCTGGTGCGCCCGGCAGGAAGTGGGAAACGACCCGGAGAAAGTCGATCAGAAGCTATCAGAATGGGGTAGACTGAGTCCAATGGAGCGACAGGGGAGACCGGAGGAGGTTGCTAATGTGGCCGTTTTCATGGCCACGAGTTATGCGTCTTATGTCACTGGAACATGCATCTATATCGACGGTGGCCTGTCTTCATTTATTCCTGAGAGCGCCCCGGATTCCGAGCAGGCGTGATCACTAATGGCGATTGATGACAGATGGAAATACAATAACATGAAGGTCATTTTCCTCACTTCGGAGGAACTGTCTGTAGCTGTCATTCCGGAACTTGGAGGCTGCATGATGAGCCTCAAGCACTTGCCTAGCAACACCGAAATGCTTGCCAGCATCAGGGAGCCGAGGCAGATCGAGACATACAGGGAAGGAGCACCGACTGACAACCTGCTGGATCTGACGCTGATCGGTGGATGGTACGAGGTCGTTCCAAACGCAGGCTACAGGTCTAGTTATGAGGGCGCAGAATTCGGCCTGCATGACGAAACCGCCTATTTGTCTTGGAAAGCAGAATATGATGAAGACAGGGATCCGGATTCGATCCTGCTGATGGTCAGACTTAACAAGTTTCCTCTCAGGTTGATCAGGCGCATGTCGCTTTCGGGAAACAGACTCGTATTCGACGAAAAACTGATCAATGAGTCGCACTCAAAATTGCCGGTGGGCTGGCTGCATCATCCGATGTTCGGCGAGGAATTTATCGGCGAGGATACAGTGCTCGAGCTGCCCGAATCGGAATTTGAAGTCGACGGCTACCTGCCGAACAGCAATAATTCTCTCGTGCCAGGCCTCAGGGGCAAATGGCCCTTTGCAACAGACGTGAAGGGCAGAAAAACGGATCTCTCGAGATTTCCAGCAAGAGGCAAAATGAATTCTGACGATCTCGTGTATGTACCAAAAGTGAGTGACGGATGGTTCAGGCTAACCAACAGACGGAAGAAGCTGGCATTCTCGGCAAAGTGGGACAGCACGTTATTCGGGTCGCTGTGGATCTGGAGGCCGTTCGGCGGCGGAGCGACATACCCGTGGTTCGGTAGGATATACGGAACTGCAGTGGAAATTTCCACCGCCTGGCCGGCAACCGGCCTCTCGGAACAGGTGAAACTCAACAACGTGCGTTATATAGAACCCGACGAGGTCATTTCTACGAAGCTGGAATTCACCGTTGACAGCGTCGACTGAGGATAACTGTCGATGCGAATATGTGCTTCAGACCCACTGCGTCGTAAATTTAAGGAGACCTGCTAAAATAGGCAAAACAGAATCATCAAGCATGGATCTGACACGGGGGAAGAGTATTTTCGTCAGGCAGGCGACTGGACTTGTGAAAGGCTTGCGCTGGTATGATGGCATCATTATGGCCCTGGCATACTTCAATGTGGCAGTAGGTGCCTTTCTGGTTTTCGGCTGGGGCAGTTGGCTGTTCCCTGGCGCAAATATGATTATTACCATAGGTCTCGTCGGATTGATTGTGGATATTCCAGTAGTGCTTGTTTACAGCTGGTTTTCCATGCTGATGCCAAGGACTGGCGGGGACTACATTTACGTTTCGCGTGGTCTCTCGTCTTGGATGGGTTTTGCGGTTGGACTCGTTTTCTTTGTGTTCCTCTCGGCATTCTCAGTAGGCCAGAATGCATGGTTTTCGACGGCGACAGTGATATCACCATATCTGGCGGCTATCGGCTCGACAAATAGCATACCGTGGCTTGTGAGTTTCTCAGCCGAAGTGACAAAGCCCGGACCGAGCATACTGATAGGCCTTATACTCCTGTTGATTGTCTTCTTCGTCCTGACGCGGAGCAGCGAGACCGTTCATAAGATAATGTCCGTACTCTTCATCATAGCCTTCATCGGCTGGCCCGTTCTTTATGTCATAGCGCTAGCGGCAAGTTCCAATGCGGCGTTCATACAGGCGTTTAACGCATACGCATTGAAAAACAACTTCCCCAGCTATTCTGCCGTCATAACAACCGCGAAAAGCTCCGGTTTCTCCATCATTCCGCCGACGTTCGGCGCGTCCCTGCTGGCCCTTCCCATTGTCTATGCAACCGTCGCATTTCCACAGGGAATAACTTATCTCGGTGGTGAGGTGAAGAAGGCAAACCGCAGCTTGCCCATGGCGCTCATTTCGAGCCTATTCATACTCGTCGGCGTGATCGCGCTTATGGGCTATTTCACCTACAATGTATTCGGATACAGCTTCCTGACTTCATCAGCCTCGCTGGGCTTTACCGGAACTAATTATCCGTTCGTCTCTCCGCCCTACACAGATTATTTCCTTGCAATACTCTATCCAAATGTGCCCTTCAATATCTTCATGATGATATCAGCCCTCTGCTGGGAGCTGCTGCTGATGATTATGTTTGGCCTGATGGCAACGAGATTCCTGTTTGCATCGTCGTTCGACAGGATACTGCCATCGTGGGTTTCTGATATAAGCGAACGATTCCACTCGCCTGTCAAGGCATCCATCGTTCTGATGATCGTCGCATTCATATTCCTCTCCCTGACGGCGTTCAATTTCATTGTGACCTATTTTGATTCGGTAACCGCGTGGACGACAGCTTATATTCTGGTCATGGTTGCGGGCATCGTCCTGCCGTTCAGGCGGAAGGACCTTCTGCAATATGCCCCGCCGATAGTGAAAAAGACGATACTTGGCATTCCGCTCATTTCGCTGTTTGGCGTGTTTGGAGTGATATCCCTCGGAATTGTCTTCTACACGCTGCTTCTCAATCCGGACGTGAGTGGTGCAACGGTTCTTGGTCTTGCGGTGGTGACACTCTCATACATAATAGGTATAGGATGGTACTTTGCCTCTGTTGCGTACAAGAAGAGGAAGTCTGGATTCGATCCTTCTCTTGCATTCAAGGAAATACCGCCCGAGTGAGGCACTACGTGTCGAGGTGAATTTGTGAAAATCACAAATATAGTAGCGACCTGTTTGTACAGCCCAGAGATAAACGAGAACGCATCAGACTCCGCTCAGGATACAGTCATTGTGGAGATCCATACGGACGAAGGCATCACCGGGATAGGGGAAGTTGACGCACCGCCGTCGGTGATAAAGAGTTACATCGACATGCCCTCATCTCACGACATCAGCATGAGCGTCAAGAAGGTTGTCGTAGGCGAGAATCCCCTTGACATCGAAAGGATCTGGAAGAAACTATACTTCAGGACCATGATGGCCGGAAGGAGAGGCATAGGAGTCAACGTCATCGGCGCAATTGACATGGCCCTGTGGGACCTGGCTGGCAAGCATTACGGCGAGCCGGTTTGGAGACTCCTTGGCGGCTCACAGAAGGAGTACGCGCTGCCCTATGCGAGTCTGCCCACGCTTCAGGATCCGGACGATGTGCAGGAGAAGCTGCTCAAGCGACAGGTGTCCTTTGCAAGATCAAGGGGATTCAAGGCGATGAAATTCGAGGAGCTTGTCAACAGCAGGGATCGCGATATAGAATCCGTGAGCCTTGCCCGTGAGACAGCGGGAAAGGACATGGATTTGATGCTCGATGCGTACTACTGCTGGCCCGATTTCAGGACAGCAAGCATAGCCATAAGGGATCTGGAGAAGTTCAAACCGTATTTTGTGGAGACGCCGTTGCAGGTGGACGACATGGAGGGACTGTCCAAGTTGAGCAGGACGTCAAATGTCAGGATAGCCTCCGGGGAATTACTGACGACAGCGCACGAATTTGTCGATCTCATAGACAGAGGAGGGGTGGACATCGCACAGCCTGACATAGGAAGGGTAGGCGGGCTCTCCGAAGCGAGGAGGATAGCAGATTATGCTGGATTGAGAGGCGTTCAAGTCATACCTCACTGCTGGAAGACCGGCATCAGCATTTCTGCAAGCCTCCACTTCTGCCTCGCCACATCCAATTGCCCCTATTTCGAATTTCTCGTGAAGGAACTGGCGCCGTCATATCTCCGCCTGAAGTTGCTCAAGAGGGAGCCGGAACCGATCGACGGCAAAATACAACCTCCGAAGCTTCCGGGCCTTGGTATCGAACTGAACTACGACGTCGTAGAAGAATGCAAACGGTGACATCTGGCACCTTCCTGCGGGAAAATGGACAGGACATGCTTAGGGGAATTCCATATCGAGAACGAGGTGTATTAATTGAGGAGACTGGAAAACAAGGTCTGTATGATTACTGGTGCAGGAAAGGGTATCGGTGCTGCCACCGCACAGAAGTTCACCGATGAAGGGGCCATAGTGGAAATTTGCGATGTAGACGGTGAAGTCGGATTAAGCACGTGCAAATCGATGAAGGCGGCAGGAGGAAGAGCGTATTTTACGGAAGTGGACGTCACAAACGAGGAAAGAGTGAAGTCCTGGGTAGATGCGGTTGTCGCGAGGCACGGAAGGATCGACGTGCTCTTCAACAATGCAGGAATAAGTGCAGTCGGGCGCATTGACGAAATTGACAGGAAGTTGTGGGACAGGGTCGTGGCTGTCAATCTCACTGCAGTCTATCTGGTATGCAAGAACGTCCTCCCGGTCATGATGAAACAAAGGAGCGGATCGGTCATCAATATGTCGTCATCCGTCGCGGAGATAGGTCTTCTGAGAAGAGCCGCGTATACCGCGACAAAGGGCGCCTTGCTTTCAATGACAAGATCGATGCAGGTGGATTACGCACCTTATGAGATAAGGGTCAATGCGCTTTTGCCTGGAACTATATTGACGCCGTTCGTTGAGGACTATCTTCGAACCTCCTACGAGGATCCCGCCTCCGCCATGGAGCAACTGAAGAAGAGACAGCTAGCACCTTCCCTGGGCACACCGGAAGACGTAGCATGGGCCGCGGTTTATCTTGCCTCCGACGAATCCAGATATGTAATGGGAAGCGGTCTCGTTGTGGATGGTGGTACCGTAGGTGGGAAACCATATTAGCTGCAAGAACACGTTTCCAGTTACGGATACGCATACTAGGGGCAATCGCGGTGATCCCGGGAGACACGCTAATGAGTCGTTTCCGCAGGGAAGTTGAGGACAAGGATGCTGAACAATGAGTGACACAGAGAATCTCCTTGAAAAAGCCAGACAGATGGTGAAAAAGGCGGGCACCTGGGACATCGTTATACGCCTGCTGGGCGGTGTGGCCGTCGTCAGCCTGTGCGAGGACATCTATCAGAGATTTCCGATGCTTAGAAGGACTCCGCACGACATAGACTTCATGGGATATTCTCGCCAGTCACGCGGCATTTCCAAATTTTTCACGACCGATACTGGATTCACCGCGGATCAGAGATTCAACGCCCTCTTTGGAAATCAGCGTTTGAAATTTTATGACAGTTCAGATGAAAATAATCCGATGGTCATCGACGTATTTCTGGACAAGTTCAGGCAGAGTCATGATCTTCCTCTCCTGCACAGGCTCCAGCTGAATGAATTCACCATTTCTCCGACAGATTTACTCTTCACAAAACTTCAAATCTGGGAGATCAACGAGAAAGACATCCTGGACATACTCTCCCTGCTGGTAAAGTTCGAACCGTCAGGTGAATCGAATGCCGGTTTCATCGAAATTGCGAGAATTGAGGAACTTGTCGGAAGTGACTGGGGATTGTGGAAAACCTCCATGTTGAACCTCGACAGGACAGAGAAGTTCATCGGCGGCAGCGGGAAGTTTTCATCACTCGATTCGCTAACTGCTCCAAGGATTGCCAGTATCAGGAATGCTATTCAGAACTGCAGAAAGACCGTGAGCTGGAAAATGCGATCGTTGATTGGCGAGAAAATTCAGTGGTACGAGACACCAGAGGAAGTCTGACTGGTGCGCCACCGGCTGTTCGGGCACGTCTACGTCGTGAAATTCTCAATGAAGAACGCCAGTATTTTTCTCTGTGAACAGCGAATGTATTCATTGATGGTGGGAATAGAAAGATTGGTCTCTCTGGCGATGTCCTTGAGATGCGCACTCTTCGGGAATTCGAAGTAGCCCAGTTCGTACGCTATCCTGATGATGTCTCTTTCCCTGTTAGTCAGTCTGGAGGCAATTTCTACAGGATCGTGGTGCTCCATACGCGTTGCCTTGAAATTCACAACCTTTCCATAGAGGTTTATCAGTTCAACGAAGATGTCTCTGTTTACTGTGGGAAGGACAACCCTCCATGTCTCCTCGCCGTTCTGAACCGTTTCCTGTTTCTGAACGGCTCCCATTTCGTATGCGAGGGACGATATCATGCCCTCATAGCCCTCTATCAGAGACAGGCGCACGGAGGAGTTCTTCACATCGTGCTTTACCTCAAGTACGGACCGGACCCTGCCGTGCTTCCTCATGTTCCCGACGTATTTAGCCAAAAGTGATTGATCTTTCGCCTTTGCCTCTACAACAACCCAGTTATATCCCCGGTCCCTGAAAGGGTGGCAATAGAGCATTCGGATCACGAGATCTTTTACGTCGTTGGTCAGTGCTGTAGTGCAGCCATCGTGCATGATTTTAAAGTCCAAAGAAACGAAATCTAGAGTTCCCCCGGTTTCGAATTCCATGATTTCAACCTACAATCTCATCCGATTTGAGTCGGATACGGCCGTGACGGTTTAAGCAATCACCATACAAGTTACTTTCCATCCATACGGGTGTGGGTGTACATGGCGTCAATATAGAACTCCTGAATGAGCATGAAGTACATGGGATGGATATCAGGAATCATGAATGCATTCCAGTGCACTTCCTCATCAAGACTGAAGCAACTCTTTGATAGACCGCTCACACACGATAACGTGCTGAAAGCGCCTATTTCTGGCTCTTGCCACTCTTCATACGCTCAACCTTTTCCCTGGCTGCTTCTCTTATGAACTCGTTCACAGAGAGCCAGTTCCTCTCCGTCTCGACTATCTTCCTCATGTCTTCCTCAATCTGAAAAGGGAAAACGACGCATATCTGGACTCCGCCCTTCGTAACCGATCTTCTGTCCGTAGGCATAATTCGGCTAACCGGCAATCAGCTATAAATAGTTATAATGATTAAATTGTATTAATAATTAATATCCATAAACAAATTAGAGGGAATTCAATGAGACTGGGCGTCTTTTCAGGGAAATCGAAAATGGAACAACTGTGCGATCAGTGCAGGAACATTGTCAATGAACCATCAAGACAGCGGACACCGACGTGGATTGTTGACCGCGATGGTCATCGGTTTTGCAATCTTGGCTGTGCCTTTCTGTTTTACGAGGTGCACGTGGTTCCCACACACTGTTTCAGCTGCGGTGGATTGTTCCAGCCCACAACTGATGGAACATTTTCTTATGTCGACGGCCGAATGAATCATTTCTGCTCAAACGCATGTGTCTCAAGACGTTACGGGTTTGAAGAGGTGGAGTGAAACGCCTGGATTATAAAGACCATTGCGGAATGAAAAGTTGACCTTATGTTGAATGGTCTTCAGGCTTCACACGCTAGCCCAAAATACCAGTTCCGTTTTTCACGGTCTTCCATTCACAGCCATCTCTTTTCAATCTGATTCCGCCGAAAATGGCAAAGATTGAAACGCCACGTCCACTCCACCTCCTGTCCTGAGATCAAGTACTGTTCCTCGGTCTGAATGCACCTTTGTTGGCCGAATGCCCATGCTTAACGATATTTCCAGAACTGCAAAAATGTCGAATATGTAAGGATGTGGCCATTGGGAACGGTTAAAGTGAGAGAGGATTTCGGCAGGTCATTATTGACGTTCGACTCCATGAAAGGCTCATGCTGCAAGA
>JAKABN010000054.1 GCA_021796895.1 Thermoplasmata archaeon
CAAAGCAGGTTGGGCATCACGATGCTCATAGTCTCACATGATCCCGCGGATATTTTTTCAGTCTCGGACAGCGCCGGTGTTCTTGTTGACGGCAAACTCGTACAGAACGGAAAGCCGATGGACATCTACCGTTTCCCGGTATCATTGAAGGCAGCGAGACTCGTTGGCGACCTGAACGAATTCGAGGGCAGGGCCTATGGAAATGGAAAGGAGGGGGGACTGGAGATAGGCAAGTTCAGAATACCATTAATGAACACAGGTACGCTGAAGGAGGGAACTGCATACAACGTTGGCGTAAGGCCCGAGGACATAAGATTCGAGTCCGATGTGCAGGAGCGGGAATCCGAAGAGTGGGTCATGCTCGGCAAAGTACGTGTTAGAATTGTAAGCTACAGTGGAGGCCTCTTTAAGATCATAGCATCACCTTCGGATGACCACAGTCTGGAAATCTTCACCTTTGCCGAGTCTCCCTTCGAGATAGGCAAGGAGTTCCATTTTTACATCAGGCCATCAAGAGTGCGCTATTTCGAAGCCTGATGAACGATGTCCATGGAAAAACGGATTTCAGCAGGTGCATCGGAACACTGTTAATCAAGCCACTGCGGCGCGATACAGAGGGGATTCGCGACCTGCCGGGAATGAAACACCAATTCGGTAAAGGAAGGACGGCCGTCACCTGGAAAAACTGAGCTTCAGCAGACCGCTGTTCGGTTTCACGTTGCCTTTGTTCTCTGCGTAATTCGTTATCCCGGTAATTTCAATGGGCCTGTTGAGGATATAATTACGAAATGCAGGAAAGACAGCAAGAACAACAAAGCAGGTGCCGAAATACAGGAGATCAACCAAGAACCGTATAATCGGGATATATTCAGGTAAGTGAAATTATTATTCGCCAGTCCGCTGTTTCCAAGAACTGACATTTCCGGCAATATTGTTATCGCCGCCATGTACTGCCAGTATATCCAAACAGGATTGTAGCGTTCATACGATGGCCGTACAGAATGAGTCATGAAAACTGCATTTACAATGTTTCTCAGCCTGTCCGTCAATCCAATTATATTCCGGTTATGAGCTGCACACATGAAACAGAAGTCAGATTGCAGCAGCACAGCTCAACAGGGAGAAACTCTACAGCACGCTCACAACACTCGAAATACGCAGCATGCCCCAGGAGATTTAGACATGTCGCGAAGAGGGCGGCGAACAGGCAGGCCGGGGAACAGAAGTGAACCGATACTCGGCAGCTGCAGTAACACATACGGCATCGCCGCAGCACCAGCTCCTGTTCACCGTTACTCTCCAGAGGGCACTGTACGTCGGAATTGACGACATTACCGTTATGTCAAGAAACTTCGGACATACTCAATGCTCAGTCACGCTTATCTATGCGTTTCATTCTGGCACTGAGAAGTCATGGCCGGAATGGTATATTTTAGCAGGAATACGCGCAGTGTGCTTGCAGTGGGATTCGCCGGAATGATCCGCACACTAGGGAGGTCTTCAGCAGTCATACTGCTGCCTGTTTACTTTCTGATTGACAGGCATTCCAGTTACATGCTCATAGGAGCCGTGATCGCGGTCAGTTTCCTGTTCACAGTGCCCATGGGAATCATCGGAGGCACGCTCGCCGACAGAGTCGGAAGGAGGCCGCTCTTCACGGTCCTGCCTTTCCTGTCTGCATTGGGCTTTTTCGCAATGAGCGTCGAGATTTTTTCAAATGCGCCGCTATGGCTGATATTCCTGTCGTTCATATGCACGTCGCCCCTGGGCGATCTCCAGAGGACTGTAGACTCTGCTGTGCTCTCCGACCTCACTCTTCCCACGGAGAGGACAAAAGCATTCGGCATCCTCAGGCTTGCTTCAAATCTCGGATTCGCACTTGGTCCCGCGCTTGGCGGGTTCATTGCCGTTTTCGGCTTTGGCGTGCTTATGCTGATGCCTGCTGCAGGAAACGTGTTCGAGGGAATTGTTTACACACTGCTGGTCAGGGAAACACTTCCAGACAGCGAAAGTGGTGATGCAACTGTGTCTTCTCCGAAGAAGCTGATATCGTATCCGTCAGCGGATCGACCGTTCATGATAATAATCGGCGTCATGATTGTCGCGCAACTGTGCATAGGTCAGTGGGGAACCACATTGACGCTTTTCCTTTCAAGCAGTTATCACCTCAGTACTGCTCAGATTGGTCTCATGTACTCGCTCAACGGCGCCATTGTGGTGCTGTTTCAGCTGCCTGTCAACAGGATGATGGGCCGTTATCCGGATCTGAGCAGACTGATTGCCGGAGTAGCACTGTATTCGGTTTCATTCGTCATGTTCGGGATCTTTTCTCTCTATCTGCTTGTTCTGGTTTCGGCGGCGATCCTGACAATAGGAGAGAACATATACAGCCCAACAGAAAGCACACTTGTATCAAAAATGGCGCCGCGAAACAGGAGGGGAGAATACTTTGGCGCATACAGCGCTACAGCCGCTCTTGCCTCCCCCCTGATCATTCTGTTCGGATCGTTTCTCCTTACCGTCTTCAGCAAAGAGCCTGCTGTCCTGTGGGGAATAATTGCGGTGCCCGGATTGGCGGCATGCCTCATGCTCTGGAAAGCTGGAAAGATTATACCGAAGGAGAGGCTTCCGGCAGACATCCTGCAGGAACTCTCAATTTAGACGCCCGACTTGCAGTAAATGCGCCGTGCTGCGGGAGTCAGGTTTTCCGGCTTGAATTGCTGACCGATCTCACAATGTGCTTGAAAATTTCCGAGCCTGCGAAAGCGCCGGATCCGGAAAGAACGAACGAGAGCGCCATTATCAGACCATCACCGGCAAGCGTGACGCGTATGGCGAGCAACATGCCCTGAAGAATCGACACGCCCGGTATGGAATCTATGTTGAAAAAGAACAGTATGGGCAGTGAGGAAAGGAACGCGGCGGAGCCGCTTATGAAAAAATCTCTGGTTCTCCTGCCGGACATTGTTCCGAATATGAAACCCGAGACAGCCAGCCACAGGATGTTTCCGGCAAACAGTATCAGCATGTCCATTACAAGGGAGCCAAAGAAAACGGACCAGATCTCGAGTTTCATCTGTTCGAGCGCAAATGTGAACTTCAAATCGGCTTACCTTCCGGGACGATCACGTTAACTGCGTTAAAATAATAAGTGTTGCCCGCTCCGCTATGACCCGCCCGGAATGTATGTTTCATATTTCACTGCGTCTCCTGAAACTGCAAAGGTTAATACACAGGGCAGGACAATTATCCGGGACATGTCCGGGAGCGGCAGCGCCGGGAGCAAGCAGGCAGACGCAAGCAAGTGTTCCGCAAATCACGGCAGAATAGTGAAGAGCGATGAAACCACTATAACATTTCAGGATGGTGTCGTGATGAAGAAGGGTACAATGGAAATACTTCACGATCCGGGGAAAGGCGTAAGCTGAATAAAAAAAGGATTAAATCGGCAGACGCATGTAGCCATGGCATGACTGTCTACGTCTTTGAGGGAAGAGTTCCAGAGATAGATCCATCGGCGTTCGTTTTCGACAACGCCACTATAATTGGCTCTGTGAAAGTGGGAGCGGGTGTTTGGATCGGGCCAGGTGCTGTTTTAAGGGGGGACTACGGCGACATAAAGATCGGGGGCTATACGGCAGTGGAAGACAACTGCGTTTTGCATGCAAGACCCGGCGAATACACGGAAGTGGGTGAGCACGTGACGCTCGGCCATGCATGCATTGTCCATACAGGAAGAGTGGAGGACTGGGCAACCGTTGGCATGGGCGCCGTAGTTTCAGATTTCGCCCGTGTCGGGCGATGGTCGGCAATAGGAGAGGGCGCGGTCGTCAAAGGCAGATCGGAGATTCCAGCCGAGTCGATTGCCGTAGGTGTTCCAGCGAAGGTCACCGGCACCGTTTCCGAGGAGTATAAGAGAATCTGGACCGAGTACAAGCAGAATTACAATTCATTCTGCAGGAGATACAGAGAGGGGCTCTCGGTTGTGAAAGCCTGAAGGTGGATGCTTCATGACTCTGAAAAACGGCAGAGGCACAACAGGAAGAGTAATGCCCTCTCTGACTGGCAGGATCGTTCTCGTTACCGGAGGAGCGAGAGGGATAGGCAGGAGCGTGACTGAGACGCTTTCTGCGGCAGGGGCGGAGGTCATAATCCACTTTAACACAAGCCGGAAAGAGGCAATGCGTCTTCAGTCTTCGCTGAAGAGTGCCCGTAAAAATCATGTTGTCGAAGCCAATCTGTCCGAAACTGGAGGAATAGAAAAACTGGCTGAGGAAGTCGCCGGTATCACCGACTCGCTCGACGGTCTTGTGAACAATGCGGGAATATACGCCGGCCCGGCGCTTGAGGACACGCGCTTCGGGGAGTGGGACAGCGTTCTGAACACGAACCTGAGATCGCAGATATTCCTCATCAAGATGCTTGCCGCAAACCTCAGGAAAGCATCAGGAAGCGTAGTAAACATATCGTCGATCATGGGCGTCTCTGCCTCGCCCGGCGCCTATGCTTACCAGGCCAGCAAATCTGCCCTGGTTCATCTGACGCGCGGACTTGCGCTGGAACTCGCACCTCATGTGAGAGTGAACTGTGTGGCGCCCGGCTTCATCAGAACCGATATTAACAGGGAAGGATGGAAGGACGTTTCATTCAGCAGGACCGTTATAGAAAGCACGCCGTTGCGAAGATGGGGGGAAACCGTGGACATTGCCGGGACAGTCAGATTCCTGCTTTCCGGTGACGCATCCTTCATCACAGGGCAGACGATTCTTGTGGACGGGGGAAAGTCGCTGGTCGGGTGAGACGGCGTGTTAATCCGTTGTCTCCCGCCCTGCGTGGGGTGATGTGTTCAGGGCTCCCCGGACTGGAATCGCGCGGCCGCCGTTTTCTTTTTCAGAAGCTTGTACAGCCAGTAGGCCAGGATGCCTGCAAACAGTATGCCAACCGCATAAGTGAGCAGGTCGAAGAACGGGAGAGAGTTCTCCCAGTTCCTCCCGAGTGTGTAGCCGACATAGACCAGCATTATGTCCCAGATTAATGTACCTGCGAATGTGTATGTGACGAATGTACGTACGTCCATCCGCGCTACGCCTGCTGGTATCGATATGAATGTTCTGAATATCGGAAGAAGCCTTGTCAGGAATACAGAGAGTGCTCCATACCTGTCGAAAAACATCTGTGCCCTCTGGACGGACGACTGATTTATGAAGAGGTAACGCCCGTATCTGTCTATGAATTTCAGGCCGCCGTACCGCCCTATGTAGTATGCGATCACAGCTCCCGCAACATTGCCTACGGTGCCTGAGAGAACCACCAGAACGATCGCCGGTATGCCGAACACACTGTGAAGATACCCGTTGACGACCAGAAAGCCGCCGAATGCCATGACCACTTCCGACGGTATTGGAAGCAGCATGCCTTCGAGCAGCATGAGTAAGAATATGCCGGGATAACCGATTTCCACGATGATGGAAATAGTAACGGTAATGATGTAAGAGGAAATGGACAGTTCCGATCCCAGCTAGATTGAGTTCAGCGAGTGGTGGATATTTTAAACTTGCTTATGAGATTGTTTTTGAGTGAAACTCAAACAAAGAGTGTGGTCAGCGCCTCCGCAGCGATTCCATGGCCATCCGGCGGCAGGAACATCGAAAATCTGCAATTTGGACGTAAAAGCTTAAAGCTCATTTGGAAAATCCTTCTGAAGCACCCATGGCGCAGATCAAGATGAGAGGCAATGTCGAGAGCCTCTATAAGATAAGCACGGCATTCATAGTCTCGTTCATCTTCACACTCCTTCTGGCGGACAGCTACTTCAGGAAACTGGGCCTCTATTCTCCGAACTCAAAATTCATTCCTTTTTTCAATGGGCCGGAGCTGCTCACTGTTTACAGCACAATCATAGGACTGGGCCTGGCGGCATACGCCATAATGGTGACGATGCTTCCGCACTTTTCCAGCGAAAGCCTGAAACAGCCGATATTCGCGCAGGTTAACAGGCTGTTTCTCTTCACCATACTGAACGGTCTGCTGCTCATGTTCATTGCATTCATTAATTCCATCTCGCCGATAAGCACCGTTCCCCTTTTCATATACATCGAGATATTCTTCTTCCTCACACTGCTCACGGGCCTCATGTTCTGCGTTCTCGCGCTATCCGACATTTTCAACATAGTCCGGAAGAGAGGCGAGCGTTAGGCAGCACACGTTTTAATGCAGACGGACGCAATGGTCCCGGCGGTGTACCCAATGTCTCGTTTCCGCAGGGAAGAGTTTGAAATATTGAAGCACGGCGCATTTCTCAACTGGGCATCGATGTCTCCGGCGCCTTTTTCTGCAGTGAGCAAGTTCAAGGAGATTGCCGATTCCGCATACGAATTCACGGGAGGGAATGTCAGCAGAGCTTGGAGTGAGCGCTCATCCGCCCTGAGGACAGAGGCCGCGAAACTCATCAATGCCGACGTAGGGGAGATTGCGATCGCCGGCAGCAGCACGACGCAGGGCATTCAGCTGGCATTCGAAAGCATCTCACCGTCCGCGGGCGAAAACATCGTTTCGCTGAGCAGCGAATTCCCATCCTCGGGGTTCGAGACATACAAATGGAAGAGGAAGGGTGTCGATATCAGGACAGTCGACTGCCCGGGTGGAGCTCTTTCCGAGGATGATCTTTCCGGAGCAGTGGACGCAAAAACGAAAGCGGTGCTGATCGGCTCGGTCAACTGGGTGAGCGGCTTCAGGGCAGATTTGAGGAAGGTGGCAAAAATTGTCCACGGCGTCGGAGCATATCTCGTTGTTGATGCGGTCCAGCAAATGGGTGCCATGAAACTGGACGTGGCGGAGGCGGGGCCGGACTTTGTGGCTGCGGGCGGTCAGAAGTGGATGTGTTCGCCCTTCGGCTGTTCCCTGCTTTACGTCCGGAACGCAATTCATGACGAGCTGAATGTGCCTTTCCCCAGCCTCAACAATACTGTCGAGCCGGAATACGGATGGCCGTCATACTTTGCGGACGAGGATAATGACCCGTTCCTTGAGAGGAGACTAGTGGATGATGCAAGGAGATTTGAATACGGCGGCTGGATGAATCATGCCGGCATGATAGCGATGACGGAATCGCTGAAGATAATCAACGGAATAGGCACGGACGCTGTTTCGGCGAGAATCGAAAAACTGGAGTCGTATGCAAGGGACTCCCTGCACTCGCTCGGCCTGAAGATACTCTCTCCGGAAAACAGGGCTAACCGTTCATCCATATTGACGTTCGCCACTGGTAATCACTGGATGAAGAATCTCGACATTGTGAATGCCCTTCATGAAAAGGGATTCGTGGCTTCGGCCCGCGGTATTTCCGGCTTCGGAGGCATACGCCTCTCCATACACTGCTTCAACGATGAGGCGGACATTGACCTGTTTGCCGGAGCGCTGAAGGGAGAGCTTGCAAAATGAGGCGGCTGTGCGGATGCCAGTGCCTAATCAATCGATTTTCTGATATGGTCCAGAAATGTCTGTTCCGGCATCGCTCCCTCGAATGAGATGTCGCCGTTTATCACGATTTTGGGTACGGCCATCACCTCGAATGATCTTGCGAGTTCCGGGAATTCGGTCGCTTCCACCATGTCCGAGAGTATGGAGCTGTTTTCCATGGCAAACTGATGCGCCGTCCTGACTGCCTTCGGGCACCACGGGCAGGTGGGCGTGACAAAGACCTGAATATGAACTTTCTTTCCGACGGCCTTTACCTGGCTCCGGACATCTTCCTGCAGTCTTGTGGAACCGCCGGATATGTCCGCAATGTCCTCGATCAGGCTCGTGAATTCGTAACCGCCCGGAATGCCGTAGTACCGCACCCCGTTTCCGCCCCTGAACGGTATGATGATGGCCGGGGTCTTGTCCACGCCGTAGCTTTCAGCAGTTTCGCGCTCACTGTCAAAATCGTGCTTTTCCAGCGTTATCTTTCCACCGGATAGTTCCGAAACTTCGGTCAGAAGCTGTTCGGTAGCTTCGCAGTATTCGCAATTGACCTCAGAGGTGAAGAGCACCGCCTTCACCGGGGCTTTCAGTTCATCGTTGAATATCTTAGCCAGCTTTTCCCTTTCCGCATCCTCAATCATGGGCATAATTGAAGAAAGCAGGTGCCGCATATAAAATACTGTTTTTTTACCAGGTTCAAAAAATATACTAACTATAAATTTCTTCTCAAATACTCCTCAACTACCTTTCTCAGCGCCCTGCGCATCACATCCGACAGACTGGAAGTGGAAACATCCAGCTTTTCCGCCAGCTCGGTGAGACTGGACTGCCTGTTGCTCTCGAAGTAGCCGTGGTTGAATGCAAAGAGGAGAACTTCCTTTTCCCTTTCTGTGAGAGACTGCCCCTGTCCCGCCCTAATATCGATGACCTTTGGATTCAATCCCGCTTTTGCCATTTGTGCGATCAGGAGTTCGAGAGATTTTCTGGACTGTACAAGTATTCTGAAAGCAAGATGTTTCTGGTCTATTGTCCTGCTTCCGACCACGGGAACAGTTGAGGATGACAAAAAACGGCATGCGGAGCAGCTCTTCCCCTCAACCCAGAGAACGTCTCTGGCCACTTTCCTGACGCTTTCTGACACGCGGCGCAGGTCTGTTATAACGTCGAGAAGATCCTCCGATTTCACCGACTTCACCCTGTGAAGCGACTTTTCCCGCCCTATGACAAGCCGGCTGACATTTGCATGCTTCAGGCGTGCGAATATCAGATTGGAAACGGCACAGTCGTCGCGTTCAAGCTCGATTGTTGCTTCTACAGATTCCATCCTTATCCCGGAGTATGACTGCGTAATCGATAAATAACAATTGCCCGAGACTGCCGAAATGCGATTCGCGTTCGTCGGTTCTTAAATATCAGGAGCATTTTATTTAAAAACAGCAGCGCAAAAGTGCAAGGACAGGGAAACAGCAGCTGCCTTGCAATCTGCAAGAACACGAAAGTGGAGATTCCCATCGAAACGGAAAATTCGCATCTCAGGGGACTGAAACTGTCGAAAGCCGCTGCGGTAGTTTTCGGCATACTCTGGGGCATCGACGGTTATTACAAATTCCAGATGAATCTTTACGCACAGCTCCCCTCTATCGTTCAGGGTGCGGGAGTGGGACAGCCGCCGTTCCTCAGCGGCTGGTTCAGCTTCTGGAGCGGCGTCGCGGCATCTCAGCCGATGCTGATAACGTACGCCGTGGGAATGCTTGAACTGGCCATATCGTTCGCGCTTATTACAGGTTTCTTAAGAAAATTCGCCTACATAGGCGGAATGGCTGTGGGACTGTTCATATGGGCGATACCGGAGGGATTCGGCGGACCCTACGGCCCCGGCTCTGTTGATCTCGGAGGGGGGAACATATACGCGCTGGGCCTCCTGTTCCTGCTCATCATAGATGCCACCTACGGACCCTCCCCGTTCACCCTTGACGCGGTCATAGAGAAGAGAGTCGCATGGTGGAATAAACTGGCGGAAATCCGTTATGACACGGGCAGGCGCGTCTGGAAGGCCATATCGGATAAGTCGATGCATCTCAGCAGAGTGACGGCGATAATATTCGGGACGGTATATGCGCTGGAGGCGTTTCTCGCCTTCTATTACAACCTGCCGAACAATATTGTGTCTGTTGTGAGCGATCAGGCCTCAGGCGCACCGGCATTTCTCAACGGCTGGTTTGCGTTCTGGCTCGGCCAGGTAACCGCCGCTCCAGTATTCTACGCCTATCTGGTTGGAGGACTTGAAGCGGCGCTGGCGTTTTCCCTCCTATGCGGCTTCGCCAGAAAAACAGCATATATCGGCGGTGCAGTTTTTGCGATAATAGCGTGGGGCGTAGGCGAAGGTTTTGGCGGGATGCCCGTTCCGGGTTACACCGACCCGGGCACAGGAATAGTTCAGGCTATCGCGATGCTGATCCTCCTCGGACTGAACTCTCTGCACGGAACCGATCCTTTCACCGTTGATGCGATAATCGAGAAAAGCCACAAATGGTGGAGGAAAATAGCCGAGCTGTCTCCCGCTGCATGAAAACAATCTGCGGGACAGTTTCAGCGAGGCGGAACCAATAGCTCAGGCTTGTTTTCTCTTTATGTCAACCTTTTTTTTAACTTTCATGATCTTTACCATAAAACAGCACAAATGAAATTAGCACCGTCATTATTATTATCAACCAGGGTAAGAGCTGAAGCAAGTTTAACATTATCATTGTTTCAAACAACGCAAGTTCTATCCCAATTAGCAAAATCGATTTACGCAGTCTTGTTTGTTTTTTTATCATTATATCATCTTTTAAGTTGCCAAGAATACACGCAACAAACATCAATGCTGTGGTGAATGTGATATTTCCAATTCAATTATTGTTCGGCACATTTCGAAGCATGGTCGACGAATGAATTACGATTGAAAGTGCCGAAGCATGCAGAAGTCCACTACCACGACTGTAAAAATCCGGTGTCCGGCCACGGACCGATTCGTGAGGGATATTGACGATTTGCCATGTAGCAAATTCACGGTAAACCGGCCGGGATCAAGGCAAGCCTTTAGACCACATTGCATCCTGAACGGCGAATCTGACCTTTTCTCCCGATAGGGTTTTATCCCGACGTGGCATAATGATGCGCAGTACAGCCATGGATAAGTCGTGGAGGTTGGATAAGATGCACGAAGCACAATTCGAGCTGACAGCAGACCAAGCGCTTGAAATCGCCAAGTCTTTCCTCAATCAGTCTGGAGTGCAGCAAGTGTTTCTGGACGCTGTCAGACGCATTCTAAAGGAAAAACAATGGAGAGTGGTGGTGCGGATAGGATCTATTTTCGGCCCACAGAAAGAGGTGATTATTGATGACGAAACGAGAAAAGTTGTCTCGTATGGAGATGCCAGAGCTCCTCCAGGACCGCGTTGAGACTTCAGCCCACTATTATGAAAATGCGATCGCCCTCATGAACCGTGGCGAATATCGCAAAGCCTCAGAACTATTATGGGGCGCGACTACTCAAATGATCAAAGCCCTGTCACAAGTCGAAGGAACGGAAATTAGATCACACAAGCAGTTTCGTTCATACGTACACGACAAACTATCATATGCCGATCCCAAGTTGATGAGTCAATTCCGGGACATCGAAAGTCTTCACAATCATTTCTATGACGCGACTTTGGAGCGTGATGAGGTTGAACAAATCAGCGCTACAGTTCGCCAGTTCATTGAAAGATTGAGAGAACTTCTTTACTCAAGACTTAAGAAAGAAGGACAGACCGGAAACACGACTTTGTAAATGTGTGTATGACCCCTTTTTTTGGCAGCCCTGTTTGACTGAAAAAACCTTCAGATTGCCTGTTTTACACGAAAAGGGGGGGGGTGTTTCGTGATCAGAACGGCAGTTTGACAATTGCCTTGCCGCCCGGCAGTTGTGAAACGAAATCGTAACCTTCGGAAATGAACTTCTCAACGTCATTCAGCCCGACAACCTTCTGCCTGGTGCCGTTGCCTGTCATTGCCCTGGTTATCCTGTCACGGACAACCTTCTGGAACTCACTGTCGTCCATACCCTCAAGCTGCATTTCCTCAATCTCCTTTTCCTTGTAGTCGAGAGCAAGCAGCACCTGACGTTTGAGGAAGTCATTCATTTCATTCGGTCCTGCCTCCTGCGCCCTTGTCTCAATGAACTGCAGACATTTCCTGTAAGCAATTCTCATGTCCTCAACTATTGAGGGAGGCAACCGTTTGTTCGTGCTGTAGCGTGCTTCGATGTCTCCCTTGTGACCCATTATGAACTGTCTCCAGGGATGGGATATCAGGCCCTTGCTTTCAGCGATGTCCAGGCCAGTTGAGAAATATGCTCTCAGCACATACGGCCTCATCTTCAGGCCTGA
>JAKABN010000055.1 GCA_021796895.1 Thermoplasmata archaeon
AAATCGGGCATAGAGGGAGATGATACCGATGGTCATGTCGACGACATAGCGCGCTTCGTCTCGGAGGATACCGTGGTCTGCATGGTCGAGGAGGACGGGAATGATGACAATTTCGCACAGCTGGATGAAAATCTCAGTCTGCTGAAGACTGCAGAGACACCGTCAGGCGGAAAACTCGTGGTTGTCCCTCTGCCGATGCCGCGCAGGCTTGAGGATGGCGGAAGACTGCCGGCGAGCTACGCCAATTTCTACATAGGCAATTCCGCTGTTCTGGTTCCAGTGTTCAATGACAGGAATGACGATGTCGTCCTCGAAAGGCTGCGTCGTCTGTTTCCAGGCAGGAAGGTCGCGGGCATAGACTGCAGGGCGCTTGTACACGGTCTGGGCACCATTCACTGCGCCACCCAGCAGCAGCCTGCACTGTGAACCCGCCCTGACATCCTCCCGCCGCTGAAACTTGCGGGCCTGCATTAGCGACATTTTCATTCGATGTAGTCGTATGACGTGGCCCTGTGCTTTACGAACTCGCCAGCCTGAAGTTCCCTGAATGCCTCTGCCAGCTGCTGGCCCGTATTCATCACTATGGGGCCATGCCAGGCAATGGGTTCCATGAGCGGTTTTCCGGAAATAAGCAGAAAACGCACGCCGGAGTCACGGGTCTTTATCTTCACCTTGTTTCCTCCTCTTCCGTACAGGACAACGCTCCTTGGTCCCGTCGCCGCATTGATGCGGCTGTCGAACACGCCCTCCCCTTCAACCACGTAGGCGAAAGTAGTGTAGCCGTCCCTGACATCGTAGTTCAGCTCGCTGTGATCCTGCATGGCAATATCCAGATAATGTGCATCCACCGCAAGGTCCCTCACGGGTCCGGTTATGCTGCCGATGCCCGGGACCTTGTCCAGTTGCCCGGCCACGAGCTTCACCTTTGTGCCGTTGTCCATTGTCACCGCGGGTATGCTCTCACGCAAGAGATTCTTGTAGTTCGGCTCCTCCATCTTCTTTCCGGCGGGTATGTTAACCCAGAGCTGGAATCCCCTCATCTCAGGGTCTTCGGCATCCTCAGGCAGAGTTCTGGGTCTGGGCCTCGGCATTTCGGCATGGAATATGCCGCTGCCCGCGCTCATCCACTGCAAATCCCCTCCCCTTATAACGCCCTTTGTGCCGGTGCTGTCCTCGTGATGAACCTCTCCCTTCAGCAGATATGTGACTGTCTCGATGCCCCTGTGGGGGTGCCATGGAAAGCCGGCCATATATTCATGTGGATAGTTTGAGCCGAAATCGTCGAAAAGCAGGAATGGATCGAAAATGTAAGCGAGCTGCTGGCTGCCAAAACCACGCATGAGCCTTACACCGGCGCCTTCCATCGTCGGCCTGCTCTTCAGCACTTCGGTAACCATTCGCTCTTCCATTCTGATTCCGCATCCTTTGGTGGAATATCAGCCTGCTCCGATTATTTATACTATTGAGCACGGTTATGCGCATCTGAGCTGCTCAGGGCTGCATTAGCTCCTGCCCCCGGTCAGCTGCTGGGCCTGCAGCACTCTGCCCGCTCTTCTGCCGGTGACTGTCCCGTCGCTCACCTCTGGAACGCCGTTGACGATAACATGCACTATGCCGCCGGCAGTCAATGCCGGTTCGTCGTAAGTGCTCCTGTCCTCTATCGCCGCCGGGTCGAAAATAACGACATCTGCGAAATAGCCGTTCCTGATGTAACCCCTCCCTCCTATGCCGAATCTCTCCGCTGTCAGCGCGGATGCCTTTCTCACCATGCCCTGAACAGTGCAGTAGTTGAGTTCCCGCACATACCGCCTGAATGCTCTCGGGAATGTGCCGAATGCCCTCGGATGAGGATGGCCGCCCGTGTACACGGAAGAGTCGCTGCCTATTCCGGTAAGCGGGCTCGAGAAAACGGCGTCCACGTCCTCCTGGGCCATGTTGTGGACGATGATGGCTATGTCATGACCGTTGCCCTCAAGCAGCCTGAATACCGCCTCCGCCGGACTCACGCCGAGTTCTCCCGCGATGTCAAGCACATTCATGTTGCTGAAGCGCGAAACCTCCGGGCCCTCTATGTCCTTCACCACTATCGAGCGCCAGTCATCGTCATCCCTGCTGTCTTCCATCTCGCGGGCAACGCGCTCCCTCAACGCAGCGCCGGCGATGGCCTTCAGCATAGAGCCGAAGCCGCCGTCCATGATGTGCTTGGGAAGTGAAATGGTCAGATCTGTGTGCGAGGCGGTATAAGGATAGGCATCCCACATCACTCTCTCACCCCTCCCGGCCCTGCGCTCCAGATCGGCGAGCACCTTCACTGCCTTCCCCCAGTTTGCCTTCCTGGTTGCCTTGAGATGTGAAATTTCTAGCCGTGCGCCAGACCTGCGGGAAACCTTCAGTGATTCTTCCACGGATTCCTCCAGCAGCCCGTCCTCGTTCCTCATGTGCGTCGCATAGACTCTGCCGAATTTCGCCACCACAGAGCAGAGTTCGGAAAGTTCTTTCCAGCCGGCGAAGCCTGACGGCGTGTATTCGAGTCCGGATGAGAGGCCGAATGCGCCCATCCTCAAATTCTGCTCCAGCAGCTTTTTCATCGTTTTCATCTGTGCGGCGGATGGCGATTTTGACGAGTAGCCCATGGCCGCCGATCTGAGATTGCCGTGACCTATGAGAGGCGCTATGTTCACGGCAGGTTTCCTGCGATTCACGGCGGCGGCATACTCCCCGACATTGCTCCAGGAGAGTTTGATGCCGCTTCTCGTGTATTCAGTGCACATCTGTTCCCTGTTGAGTTCCGTAACGGGAAAAGGCGTGAAGCCGCAGTTGCCTGTGACCTCTGTCGTTATGCCCTGCAAGATCCTGTTTTCTGCTTTCGGATTGACCATCACCGCTATGTCGGAGTGTGAATGTGCGTCTATGAAGCCCGGTGCAATGATCATTCCCCTGGCACTGATTTCCATGGACGCCCTTCCCTTCGAGGCAGCCTTACCGACGATTAATCGCCCGCCGGACACTGCGATGCCGGGATTCCTGACAGGTGTTGCACCGCTTCCGTCAGAGAGTAATCCATCTACAATCCTTATCATAGTTAAGTGGATTGCCGTCGTGCATATGAAATTGCGCAACCGGAGCTTGTGAATGCGCAGTGCGTCCTGCGACAGCTGTGCCGTTCGATGAGCGTCAAGAGATTCGATTATCGTCAAATAAGCCTTATAAACGCGACTGTGGACTTCAACGGCGAGGTAAAAGGCATATGAAACTAGTATCAAAGTTTCTGGCACTTTCCGTAGCGGCACTGTTCCTCTTTTCGGGAACGGCAACGGTCCTCGCCGATAATGGACACAGCGGCATGGACCATGCGCCGACAGCGGTAAGCGACGGAAACAAGATAGTGGTCAGCAACAGCCACATGACCGTGTGGTTCGAAGGAATGAAGCCAAACCTGCACGTGTTCGTGAAGGGACAGGACGGCAACAGCACCGGTTTCACCGTGGACGTGAAAGGCGTTTACGAAATAAACGGGACAAACGTGCCTGTAGCGGTTCTCTCGACTGAGAGGGCATTCCCGGAGGAAGCGATGGGAATGGGCATGTCCAACTACAGTACCAGTGTGAGCGTCCAGTACGACAATGCGTCGCAGATGGTGAACATAACATTCAAGCTTACGGCAAACGAGTTCACCATTAAGAGCGGCATGAACGCGAACTCGCACGATTCGACCTGGCAGACAACGTCCAGCAGCCCCGGAACGGCGTCCATAGCTATCGTCTTCCATGTGAATGAGACATCATCGCATGTGAAGTTCGATCTGCTTGTGAACAAATGGTCCTGGGCCAACAACACAGGCGACAGGCTTGCGCTGATAACGTCGCTCGAGTCGCACAACGGCATGAAGGCGCAGGACGGACAGACACCATCTCCGAGTGGAGTCGGTGTCAAGGGCAACAGCGTCGATGTGAGCAGCTCACCATTCAGCACGCAGGGCTACATCTCCTGGAGCAGGAACGCCAACGCCACGTACAGTGACGGCAGCGTTGTCGAACTCGGAGTGACGGCACTGATGATGAATAACGGCGAGAACAACAGCAACGATGCTCACCTGTGGCTCATCTTCAACCCGCCCGCGGGAGCTGCGACCAACTATACGAGCCTGGTCTATGACCCGGTTGTCGGAATACAGACTTCCCTCACGACACTCAGCTACGGACTGATAGGCGCCGCCATAGCGGCGGTGGCCGTCATCGGTGCGGTTGTTGTTGCGAGGAGAAGAAAGTAAACCTGCGCCAGCGAGCAGACCCAACGCTCCCAAACCCTTTAATTTTTCATTATCTGCAGAAAAGCATGTGTTGAATTCGGATCGATATATTTTTCGAACGTTGCCATGGAAACAATTTGGCGTGAATCCAGAGCATTTGACAGGTGGCGAAAAACTGCATTGCCCGCACTGGGCACCTTTTTTTATCCGCCGGATTATTGGTCCCTGAAGTGAACTGATTTGAATCTGTTCTTCGTCACTGACATACACGGATCTGACCTCTGCTTCAGAAAATTCATTAATGCAGCCAAATTCTACGAAGCCGAAGTACTGGTTCTTGGCGGAGACATAACGGGAAAACTGCTTGTCCCTCTGGTGAAACAGGATGACGGTTCGTATGTCTCGGAACTGCGGGGCGAGCCTGCAACAATACGCGGGGAGAACGAAAGAGTCGAATTCGAGAAAAAAGTCAACTTCAACGGTTTCTATCCGCTTGTGATGGAGAGAGAGGAATATGACAGGGCATCCGTGGACGCAGCATACAGGGAACGGCGCTTTGAGGACGTGATGCTCGAATCCATAAAGCGCTGGCTCAGGCTCGGCGAGGAAAGACTCGCCGGCACAGGCGTTAAGGTGTACATTACGGCCGGCAACGATGATCTCCTCTCCATGGATGAAGTGCTGCAATCCCATAGCGGCGGAAGCATAGAGTATGCCGAAGGGCGCATCGCATCGTTCGGCGGCCACGAAATGCTGAGCATGGGGGATGTGAATGAAACACCGTGGCACACGGCCAGAGAATTCGGCGAGCAGGAGCTCGAGAGGCGTCTCTCAGACATCGCCTCAAGGCTCAGCGATCCCTCGAAGAGCATATTCAATGTCCACGTTCCTCCGGTGGGCGTCGGACTGGATGTCTGCCCTGAACTTGACGCGGAGCTGAAACCGGTCACCAGGGCCGGTGAGATTGTGATGAAGGCTGCGGGCAGCATCGCCGTGAAGAATGTGATTGAGAAGTTTCAGCCGCTCCTGGGTCTGCATGGACACATACACGAGTCGCCCGGAATTGCCCGGGTGGGAAAAACAGTCTGCATAAATCCGGGGAGCGAGTACGGACAGGGTGTCCTGCGCGGCGCGCTGATCAGGCTCGAGAAGGGAAAGTTGAAAAATTACGCGCTCACGAGAGGCTGAGTCTGTTGCGCATCAGAAAATTCAGAAAGGGGGACGAGAGGCAGTGTTCGGCAATACTCTTGAAATCGTTCCACTGGTATTTTGAGCTGAAAGGATCGCGCTGGCTGAGAAAAAAATTTTCTGCGGCATGCATCGCCGGCGAAGCGAAGAATGGCATCAGCCTCGTGGCGGTGGATGACGATGACATAGTGGGCTACTGCCATGCAGGCATAAGCGGGTACGGCGCCGCGTACCTCTCCACAATAGGCATTTCGCCGGGTGCAAGACACAGAGGCACAGGTTCCCGGCTGCTCGGGGAACTCGAGACGAGATGCAGAAAAAGAGGAGTGAGAAAACTCTGGCTCATGGTCACACATATCAATACGGAAGCGATCGAATTTTACAGGAGGAACGGTTACTCGAGGGAAGGATTGGTCAGGGATCTCACGCTCGAGGGCGCTCATGAGATTATAATGTCAAAGCATTTCTGACAGTGATAAATTATAACCTGCTATGAAATTCGTTTAATATTTTCGATTTCAGGTACCACTCGTTCACAGGACTCCATGTAATACAACCCGATAAGGTTGCATGTAGTATGTCTTTAAAAAGCACGGTGAATAGGAGAAAATCACAAGGGGGAGAATAGATTGTCTTCAGATAATCAGGTAAAGCCTTTCGAAAGAACGGCAACGGGTCTTGTCAGAGAGATTTCGGCTTTCAGAACGCTGGTGCTGGATCTGATGTTCACCAGTCCGGTATTCATGTTTGTGTTTGCCATACTTGGCATAGGCATATTTGTCGGCGCCAACATGATTGTGTCCACATTGCTCGCGCTTCTTATCGGCTTCACGACGGCCGGCATGTACGCGATGCTCTCAATAGCTTATCCCAGAAGCGGTGGCGACTACATCTTCGTGAGCAGGATACTTTCACCGCCGCTCGGATTCATGGTTAACTTCGTATTCACCATCGTGAACATATCCGTTATCGGTGTGGAGGCGGTGTGGGTCTCGACCATGGCGCTCGGCCCCATGTTCGCCGGACTTGGCGCGATAATGCACAGCACATCACTCACGGCAGATGCCGCCATATTCGGCGATCCGCTTTACATTTTTGTCATCGGCACCATAGTCATGCTGCTCTTCACGTCTGTACTGTTCTTCGGCACGGGTCCCGCATTCAAGGTCAAGAGCCTGCTGTTCCTGATAGCGGTGATTTCTGTGCTGACATACATAGTTGCGATAGGCACCGCTTCCCAGTCCATGATAATAAGCAACTTCAATTCCCTTTCCAGCACCTCATTTCAGGACTATTCGGGAATAGTGGCTGCAAACGGTCTTCCGACGGGATTCCAGCTCGTACCTACACTTTACGGTACTGCATTCGCGGTGCTGGCACTCGCCGGTTTCACCATATCGTCGTACGCCGGGGGCGAGGTGTCCAACCCGAAAAAATCGCAGTTTGTAGGAATGTTCGGGGCGCCAACGCTTTACGCGCTGCTGATGATGGGTGTGCTTGCAGTGAGCTACGCCAAATTCGGGTACAGTTTCCTCTCCGGCGTTTCGTATGCGGCACTGACCGGAAACAGCCTTTACACGCTTCCAGTGCCCCTGCCCTGGATGAACTTCCTCGCGGCCTACGCACTCGACAGCGCACCGCTGATGATCCTGTTGACCATCGGTCTGCTGTGCACGCTGTTTGCTTACATGCTTACGGCCATTTTTGCCAGTACCCGGAGTCTGTTTGCGTGGACCTTCGACGGCATGTTCCCTATGAAACTTGCCAAGGTGAGTGAAAGATACCATGTGCCCGTGTACTCGCTGGCCGCGATACTTCTTATTTCCGTGGTGTTCATTTACCTCACTGTCTACACGACTATTTCCGCATTCTTCACATATGTCGTCCTGGCATCGTCCTTCGGTCTCGCAATAGTGGCTGTTTCCGCCATCGTCTTTCCGTTTGTGAAGAAAGACACGTTCAACTCCTCGCCAAAGCCGGTCTCCTCGAAAATAGGCGGTGTGCCCCTGATCACTCTGGTGGGCATATCCGCTCTGATAACATCGGCACTCATAGGCTATGTTGCAATGCTTCCCGCATTCATAGGCGTCTTCTCATACGAGTATGTGTACTTCATAATCGCACTGTTCGTCATCGGGATTGTGATATACTTCATATCATACGCAGTCAGGGTCAAACAGGGATTCCCGATAAAGAAGCTGCAGAAGGAGATACCTCCGGAATAGATGCGACTTGAAAGGAGGCAGAGCGTCCGATGGTCGATCTGCTCGATACGATAACTGAAAGAAATCCAGGGCTCATCAGGGAAGCGGCAGCGCTGCACGGATCAGGCGACATACCTCCTGACACTTTCGTTATAGATCTCGATGCGATAGGCAGCAACACGCTGGAGACAGCGGCGGCGGCAAAAAAGAGCAGTGTCAAACTGTACTATATGTCAAAGCAGTTAGGCAGAAATCCTCTGGCATGCAGGCAGATAACGAAGTCCGGTATCGGGAAGGCTGTCACTATTGACATAGACGAGTGCAGAATACTGCACAGCTTCGGCTTTCCCGTTGGTCATGTCGGCCACCTCACACAGGTTCCTGAAAGAGACCTGAAATATGTTCTGGATGAAGTGGCACCTGATGTGGTGACAGTATACAGCATGGACAAGGCGAGGAGAATATCGGAGGCTGCGGCACGTCTGTCAGTAAGGCAGAAGATTCTGCTCAGGGTTCACGGAAAAAGGGATTTTTCATATCCCAGACAGATAAGCCCTGGCGGATTCCCGGAAGAGCATCTCCCTCATGACCTGAAGGAACTTTCCGGCATGCACGGCATTGATGTTGAGGGCGTCACTTCTTTTCCTGTCTTCCGAACAGATCTGCTGAAGAGAAGCATTTTCCCGCTTCCGAATGCAGAGACGCTGGTGAGATGTGCAGCCGCTCTGAAAGAACATAAGGGAAGCGTCGGGCAGGTCAACATGCCTGCGGACAGCACACCGGAAATGTTCCCCCTGGCAAGATCCGTTGCCGGGGAGTTCGCAGATTCTGTCTGCCTTGAGCCGGGACACGGACTGTCCGGCAGCACGCCGCTGCACGCATTCAGATCCGATCTTCCGGAGATTCCGGCAATTGTGTACGTGTCGGAGATATCGCATGTGTCTGGCGAAGAGGCGTATGCATTTGGAGGGGGAATGATGGGCGCGGACGCCGTGACGGGACTCTGGTCGACGGATTATCATTCGCACTACATGCACTCCCTTGTTATGCATGATGCAGGAGGACCGCTGTCCGTCCGTGCGCTTGCATCGCCCGTCGGTTTCATAGACTACTATATTCCGCTCAGGTCCGTATCCGGAAACATCGGCGAATTTAGAACAGGGGACACGGTGATGCTTGGTTTCAGGCCGCAGATTTTTGTTACAAGGTCGCATGTTGCAGTCGTCAGGGGAATACACAGCGGAAAAGCGGAATTGCTGGGCCTCTTCGATTCGAGGGGGAATCTGCTTGACAGGCGAACACTGTCGCCGAGGCCCGCTCCCGAAACAGCAGAGATGATTGAGTCCATATGAGCACGTCTTCGGAGGACGGCTTTTTAAGTAATAATGAAAGGATGATGTCTCCCGGGATTGAACCGGTGTCTACCATGAACTCGATCAAGAAGGATGTTTACCAGGAAGCTATGGAACTGACCGCACTGCTGAAGCGGCAGGGGATAGGATTCAAACTGCTGGGCGGAATGGCATTCAAAATGATATGCGTCTCGAGCAGTAACGGTCCTTTTGCCAGAACGCCCGTTGACATCGACATGATCATTCACAGGAAGGACGCCTCTGCCGTCTCATCGCTGCTGAAGGAGAGAGGTTACTCACCGAGGGAGAGATTCAACGCGCTGTACGGTGCCAAACGGCTGATATTCAACGACGTCGACAACGGAAGACGCATCGACGTGTTCATTGACACGTTCGAGATGTGCCATTCCTTCGATTTTTCAAGCAGGATAGACAGGGAGGGCGTGGCACTGTCACCCGCGGATCTGCTGCTGACGAAGCTGCAGATTGTCCAGACGAGCGGAAGGGACTACAAGGACATACTGAGTGTTCTCGCCGACTTCAGGGTGCTCAACGAAGACAGGGACGATGTCATAGACGTGAACCGGATTTCTGATATTTGCGCGGAAGACTGGGGAATATACAGGACGGTCACTGATAATCTGAAAAAACTGCTGAGCATCTTGGACACTTTTAGTATAGAAACGGGGATGCGCGGGAGCATCGTGTCTGCGATAGAAACACTCCTGTCCGGAATAGAAGACAGAAAGAAGTCTCTGCAGTGGAAGATGAGGAGCAGGGTGGGAACGAGAGTCCGGTGGTACGTCCTTCCGGAAGAGGACAGAGAAGTGGTTCAGTCTTCCGTCAACGAAAGAAAACGGTGATGTGACGGAGAATGATGAACGATGACGCAGCTACTGTTCGACTTCGTATCCTGACTGAATCCATCCGTTCATTCCGTCGATCAGGTTCACCGCATTCTTCAGTCCCCTGTAGTGCAGGAATTGCATAGCCTGTTCGCTCCTGTTTCCCGACTCGCAGACCATGACAATCTTTTCGTCCGGATGGAGCGACCGGAACAGCGAGGTGAAGCGACTCAGCGGCATCGATATTGAGCCGGGTATCCTGTAGCGGCTGAACTCCCACTCCTCCCTGACATCGACTATCTTCACTGCCTCTTCTTTCTCAATCATGCTCTTCAGCATGTCCGGAGTAATGCTGTCGTCCTGGCGCATTTCAATACCTCATACGGTGCCGGCTGGCGCCGGCTTGCTGTCTATCAGACCGAGATTGTATTGCTTGATCAGCCGATAGTCCTGAATTGGTTTGTATGTCGTTCCGACCACAAAATCGACGAAATCCGGCTTCGCACTGCGCTGAACGGTACCGTTGAACCTGCGCTCATATCCGATAGTGGAGCTGGTTTTGTTTCCCATTCCTGATCCGCAGGCAGAGCCGGCAAAATGTCCCGGGTAGAGCTCGTAATAATCCTCTAATTTCAGAAGTGTCTGAATGCTGTCATAAAGCTGAGATGCCTTTGACCGCACGTCCTCGTCCTCAGACAGGACCAGATCCGGCCTGGCAACACCGCCGACAAACAGGGAGTCACCGGTCAGCACCAGTCTGCCAGCCACTTCGAGAGAGATGTGGTCAGGGGTGTGGCCTGGAGTGAAGTGCACCTTCACGGGTATGTTGCCGACGCTCAGTGTTTCTCCGTCCCGGAGCGGAGTGAAATCGAATTTTGCCGGCGCATGCTCGGACATAAGCAGCGCTGCCCCGGTCATAGTGCCGATCTTCTGAATGCCGGAATAGTGGTCTGCGTGCGAATGCGTGTCCAGTGCCCGGTTGATCGTCAGTGCGTGCTCGTCAGCAGTCCTGACATAGAGTTCTGTCATCTCCTCAAGCGGGTCGACGACGAGTGCGTCGCCGGTCAGCAGGTCGCCTATCAGATACGATAGACAGCCCGTTTCCTCCCTGAGAAACTGCCTGAAATACAGATCTTTTGAGTTGTCTGCCAATTTCTATTACCTTCAGTGAGCTCCAAGACATGCACGGGTATAAGATGTTTTGCCATAAATAAATTCGCATTTTTATCACAGATGAGAGCGACTGTGATGGGTTCCAGACAATCCACATATGCCTGATATGTTATGGAAAAGCATTATAATGCAAGCGCGTCCATTGGGGGAGAGAAGATGCAGAAACTTACAGTGAAAGATGAGGGCGATACGCGTAAGTTAATATGTCACGAACTTGCTAAGACCGAAGAGGGGAGATACGGTTCAAGGCTTCTTGCGATCCTGCTGGCGTGCAGCGGCATGAGCAGTTACGGCATAGCCGGCCTGCTTGACCACAGCCCCAAATCCGTCCAGCTGTGGATAGAGCACTACAACAGCCATGGTCTCGAAGGATTGAGGGAGAAAAAGAAAGCCGGAAGGCCGCGCCTGATCTCCGGAGAACGGTTCACACGCCTGCTGGAAGATATCAGCCGAAAACCGTCGGCATTCGGCTACACAGACGACGACTGGAACTGCAACATTCTGTCAGACCGCCTCAGAACAGCGTACGGCATAACGCTGAGCGAAAGGCATTGCAGGAGAATCATGCAGATGCTGAAAGAGCGCATTCCTGTGCAGGACAATTCAGAATAGACGGAGCGTTTCATTTTCATTTCCTTGCGGCCATCCTTCAACGTAATATAACAGTACAGAATAGGACCTTGCGTGGCCTCCGTCAAGGACGCGGCGGCGTTTCTCGCCATGGCATCCATGTGGGCGCTGAACTATCCGCTCGTGAAGATTGCTCTGCTGTTTGAGGGACCGCTTTACATACTTCTTTTCAGGCTGCTTTTC
>JAKABN010000056.1 GCA_021796895.1 Thermoplasmata archaeon
CTTCCCTGGAAGGATCGCCATACAACACGGCACATTTTGCTCCAGCAGGCAGAACGTGATGCGGCTCCCAGAGAATATCGCCCGGACGAGTGATCCTGGGAATGTTGTATTCCGTCCTGAACACAGACTCAAATCGGTCCGCCAGTTAATAAAATCGATTTTAAACCTGTTGCGAAGCAATACGGTTGAAAACAATGCTATACAACTTCTCCCACTGCCTTAGATCCAAAACGCCAAGGATGGCAGAAAGAGCAGCGTGATATTGATGCAGGCACTTCCGGATGAGTCCTCTTAACGGTTGAGCACACTTTTCCGATGCCGGACTTGTCGGAGACACCATTATGACTACTTTGTTTTCATAGTATCGCCCAGTTACTGTTAATCTGGCCCGGCTGATAGGAATTTTAATGCCTTGAAATTGCAACCCCAACTCTTCCTCAGACTCCTCCTGGAGCGTTTGACAATTAATTGGCCCGAAAGTTTATTATACGTTGTAAATACGTTTAGAATACTGATAAACGGAGTTTTGACGTATATGACAGAAATTAGAATACAAGTGGCTGAAGAGGTAGATAGATACCTGGACGCGGCAGTCAAGAATGGTCTGTTCACTAACAAAGCAGAGATCGCAAGGGCTGCGCTCATACAGTATATGAATTCAATCAACCTGATGTCCAGGAACTACGACGACGAACTCGTATTTTCACCGGAAGGCAGGATCTACCAGCTGGAGTATGCAAGAAATGCGGTTAGCAGAGGACTGACATCAGTGGCAGTATCATGTTCAGATGGAGTCGTGGTCTGTTGCGAAAAGTCCGCCACGCAGAGTCCCATGCTGCTAAGAGCGGATCTCAAAAAGATCTTTTTAGTGGGAGACAAGGTCTTGGTTGCTTACAGCGGGATGATATCTGACGGAAACCTGGTTATAGAACAACTGAAAAACACTAAATTCAGCAACAACGCACAATTAATAGAGGCTGTGAATCATATATATCGACCGTACCTGTACGATAGGAACAGGCGCCCACTGGGTGTAGGGCTGTTGATAGCAAGCATTCTTGAGAAGCCGACTGCCTTCTATGTAGACCCGAGTGGTGGATCTGCCGAATTCAGTGCCGTGGCAATGGGACTGGGTGCAGAAGAAGCCACGAAAGTGATGGAGAAAAACTACAAGAAGATGACAGTGTCCAGAGGTGAGGAATTCGCTCTTGAAGCATTAGGCGAGGAGAGCCGAAAGACAGGCAGTTACGAACTCAAGACACTGCGCATCAAGTAGCTCTCAATCTTGATCTCGGCCTGCCCGCTTATGGATTGATACTGAAATGTATGAGAAAATGCACAGAGCGTGATTTGTGCAAGCTATCCCTTTTGTTGCGTGAGCAAAAATATATTCGCATCGGGCAAGCAAATCACCCTGGCATGATTGATTTGAGCAACGTGCAGGATTCCCGTGGGACGGAGCAGCTATTACTCGGGATGTGATTTTCATTGACAGTCCTCGCACATCAGGCAGAGTGGACTTGATGCTCGGCAACAAAATGCCTGCCTGGCTCAATAGGACATGCTAAAGGATTGGACATTCCATGGGCAATCACGAAAAAGACAACATGTCATCAAGAGTTATTGCCATCTTGGAGCTTGAAGATCTGCAGAATATCAGAAGCTTCTTTCTGCCTTTAACAAAGCCTGACTTGGCATCCAGTTCTCCGATGGACTTCATCACTTCCCCTTCGGACAGAACGGACCACTTGACTTCGGCAAGTACGGTGACGTTTCCGGAACTGCAAACAATATCAATCTCTGCGCCTTTGTGCCACCAGGGTTGTGGATTCTGGCAGATGTTCGAAGTCATGTATTCTGAGACCATTCCTTCGAAGGCCTTGCCCATGTAATTAGGCAAATCCATAAGGATCAAATCAACCAGTTCCTTTGTCCTGTCTGCCTCTGCCATTTCCTTGTTTCTTTGTATGTATCTGAACCAGAATCGAATGTAATTGTCGGCTATGGTGTAAATGAATTTTCTCCTGGAATCGTAAGGGGCGACCCTCCTGACTATATGGAGCTGCGTGAGTACGTGGATATATTTTGAAAAGGTGCCTTTGTCCTGCCCGGCATAGCTCATTATGTCCTGCGGCTTTGAGCGGCCCATCGATATCGCTTCGAGCAATGAAAAATAATTCCTGACTTCTCTGAAATCTTCCTTAAGTATGTATTCCGCATCGTTGTACAGTATGGAGTCTCTACGGACCGCTCTGTTAAGGTTCTCGCGTATGGAGAGTTTTTCATCAAATTGTGACAGGTATGATGGCATGCCACCGAGTATAGCATAAGCAATCGCCTTGTCCACATTCTTGTAAGCCGGAAAGAAAAGCGTCGCCTCCCTGAATGGGAAAGGCCGGATTTCCAATTGCCCGGTCCTTCTGAGATACAACGGGGATTCTCTTGACATCAATTTACTCATAGCCGATACAGACGAGCCGCACAGAACGAGAAATAATGCCGTTTTACTCAAGCTTCTGTCCCAGTGTTCCTGTAGAGTGGAAGCGAGGCTTCTGTCTGCTGTGAGATGTGGATACTCATCTATAATCAGGAGAAGCCTTTCCTTTGCAGAGGAAAAATAGGAAAACAAGGCATCCCATGACACAAACGGGTTCAACTTCAGAAAAGAATCGTTCAGAGAGGTTGACACAACCTCAGAGAATCTCCTCAGATTTTCTTCGGTTGTCGTTTCCCTGGCAAGCAGATAAATCGACTTCTTGTTTTCAGCAAATTTCAGTAAAAATGAAGTCTTGCCGACTCTCCTCCTCCCATATACGATAAGGAACTCTGCCTTACCTGATCTGTAACGGTCCTCGAAGTGAGATAATTCTTCATCTCTGCCGATGAACTTCATAGATGACGTTAACGGCACTTCATATAAAAACATACTCTAGAGTAGTCTAATATAAAGTATACTATTTAACAATTTACCAGCTTGTTGCATTTACCAAGGATACCGCCCACACCGTCGCGCATTGTCCCTTGAACAAGAAATTGAATTAGATTTTACAGGTTATCACTCGACGATACGTATGCACAACAGGACAAAATCGGTAAACAACCGAGTCTGTGTTTCCCTGATAAGCTAATCGCTGCTCACGTCATGAGAAATATCGGATTCGTCAAGACAAGAGGCAATGTAGCACCAGACTCTGAATTTCCCGGAACGTAGCGTATTTGACTTTAAACATACCGCCTTGAATACTATCGGCATTCGTCAGGAGGATTGACGGCCATACAAGTAGTGGAAATTATTCTCATAGGGAACAGTGACGGGTAAGAACAAAGTCCGGAAGTGATAGCAATAAGTGGACCTGGTGGAATTTGAATTGTTTTTACACGTGTTTCAACGGCCGATAGTTACCGAAGAATACTGGTATGAAGTCACCAAACATTTATAATCTATTGCTGGCTATTGTCAGCTATGGTTACCACCATACAGATTGATGAAAAGGTGAAAGCGAAACTCGACACTCTGAAGATTCACCGCCGCGAGTCATATAATGAGCTGATATCAAGGCTCATAGATACCGCATCTCCCAAAATCGTAAGTCGAGATACATTGATTGAAACACTCGAAGTGCTTTCAGACCCTGAGTTCATCAAGGGCATAGAAAGAGGAGTCAGGGATATTAAAGAAGGCAGGATAAAGCCGCTCAGTCAGGTCATAAAGGAGCTGGGATAGGTTTGGTTTATGAAGTTTACCTTACTTCAGAGGCCGAAAGGTTTCTCAAAAAGTGCGATGGAGCCGTGAGAGACAGAATCGTCAGCAAGCTGACGAAACTGGGTGTTGATCCGGAAGCAGGAAAGCCCCTCACCGCGGCGTTGACAGGGCTTTGGAGTCTGCGCATCGGAGACTACAGGGCAATATATGAAATCAAGAATGCCGAGTTGCTTGTTCTGGTCATCAAGATAGGGCACAGAAAGAATGCCTATGACTGATTAGGTCAAGCCAAGTAATCATGAAGCTGTTAAACGAAAACAGCGAAGTGGACCGGTCGGGGTTTTATTGTTGTTCTTCGATGATGCCCATTCTTGGTGCAAATAAAGGGAGAAGGTGGACCTGAAAAGAGGCACAAACAATTTACACGCTGGCATATTACAGCCCGATATAGTGCTTGTAAATGCCTACAACTATACAAATCAGTGAAAAGCTTCAGAAGGAGTTGACAAAGAGAAAGCTCTACGACAAGGAAACTTACGAAGATGTAATCTGGGATCTTATCGAAGATACCCTTGAATTGAGTGAGGAGACAAAGAGGGATCTGGCCCAGGCTCGTCAGGAGATAAAGGAAGGGAAATTCCATACCCCGGAAGAAGTCAAGAAGCAATTGGATCTTTGACTTACCAAGTTTTGTTTTCCGATCTGGCACTGAAACAGCTCAGAAAGCTCGAAAGAAACTATCAAGAACGAATGGTCTCCACCTTGGAACGAATTAGAATACGGCCCGATGCCCACGTTAGAAAGTTAGTGGTAGAAGAAGGATTCAGGCTCATAGTTGGAGACTTCAGATTAATCTTGGATCTCGATGGAGAAAAACTGATAGTTCTTGCGTTGAAGCTCGGGCACCGGAAAAATGTGTATAACAAATAATCCAGTCGCCATCGACAATGTGCATGATTTGTCAAGTAAACAGAATGGACCAGGCGGGATTTGTTCAACGCCTTAATGGAATACTCGATAACGGACTTTATCGTTTTTGGTGAAGATACCATAAAGAGAAATCTCGCAAACGCGGAAAAAATTCGTGAATGGGCAGTGAGAGCAGGCGTCACATCAATGCGCTATCCAGTGGATGCAGGTGATGAATACACAGTGGGTGGCGTTTCGGATGCGTGGTGCAACCAATGGTTGTTTTCACCGCCACTCAAACCACGATTCTAATTTCATTGCCTTCAGCGTTTCTTTTCACCAGACGAACGTTTGACACGACGTTTTGTCAAAAGCGGTGCGCGGAATTTTAGCGTATCCGTCACCATCTTCGAGGTTGCTTCAAGCAGCCAGAATATGTTGCCGTCCGGATCTGCGAACTTGCCCATCTTCCCCCACTCCTCTTTATGGACAGGTTCCGTAAACTGGACATTGCCTTTTTTCATACGGGCTGAAAGTTTGTCAATCTCGTCCGTCACAAAGGCAATGCCGGTGTCGGCCGGCTCGAGCGGTGCAAACCCCTGACACAGATGAAGGACGAATCTGTCGCCTGAAGGCGCAACCATGACTGCGTGTCCAGTGCCGCCGATGGTGAACATGGCAAAACCGAGGTTTCTTTTCCACCATTTTGCGGATGCTTTGGCATTCGATACGACCACGGCCACATCCGCTAATGCGATCATGTATTTGCCGAGCTTTTTTTAATATTTCAAGGTAACTCTCAGTTGGCCGAAGTATTCACATGGCGTCGGCATATGATTAGGTCTTGATGGCTGACACCCAGTCTCGACACCCAGTTTTTTATGTGCTTCTACATGCCTGTGTCGTACTTCTCCGTGATTTCAACAAACTCATGGAGCAGTTCGCGCCTGTCCTCGTCGTTCCTGACTATGGGTATACAGGGATTGGGCCTGATGAGCTTTCGCGCCTCACTCATCTCTCTGCCGGTGACAGAGAACATTTCTCTGACAAAGTCCATATCAGACAGCACAGCTGTGTAGTGTTTGTTCCACATGTTCGAGAGCACTGCAAGCAGCGCTCCGTACATTGCCATCTCGCGTGATGTGCCGGACCGTCCGGTCCGTCGCCTCGTTCTCATTCTAGACCACCGGTGACCAATCTCCTCGACACCGTTGTGCCTTACAACATCGATACAGGCACCGTCGATGCCCCTGACCTGTGCGAAGAGTTCGTCGTAATGCGCCCTGATCCTGTTTTCGAATATGAGCGATGTGCATTTCAGGTCGTCGCTGAGTGACGAGCCCTCGTCGAGTATTTTCTTCAGCGCTTCTTCGGTCTTCTCTGCGGCAGCGGCAGCATCCACCGGCCCGTCGGGTGTGGAGCTGGAACTCAGCTCCCTCGACACGCCGAGCGCCTCCCTCACGGACTCGAACAATGAGCGTATCCTGCACAGCGTGTGATGGAGTTTGAGCACCTCGCCGCCACGTACACAGAGTTTCTTCATTGATGGGATTCCTTCCCGCAGGTGGCTCGGTGCAAGTCTTAATTAAACGATGGTTTTAATAAACTTCGAGTGTTCTTCAACTGGAAAAAAGGTAAGTATTCCGGTCTCACACCAAAGGGACCGATCTTCGTCAAAAGATAACCCGTGGAGTTGTGCTCGCACGGCTATCCTTCATCACGATAGGTCCGGATGGTTTTCCCCTAGACAGGTGAAAGCTAATTCGTGCAACCGCTATGATGGCTTGAAAGAGCATCGCCAGTGAGCTTGGCGATTTGATGTAATAACTATGGATGACCCGAAAACTGTAATGGACGAATACTCCAGAAGGACAAACCTGCACCGCTTCGAAGAGGTCGCACCCCTGATCGATAACAAGGCGCTCTATTGGTTCAGCGACGGTTCCACCCATGAAGGTATCGATGCTATCCGGGCCGTGTTTGAGAGAAATTGGAAAGCGATCACCAACGAGGTGTACAGAATCGAAGACCTGCGGTGGATTGCACAAGACGAAAGCCTCGCGGTCTGTGTCTATACCTTTCACTGGGATGGAGAGACGCGCGAGGGCCACCGTTCTGGGGAGGGCCGAGGATCGTGCGTTCTACAAAAGGTTAACGGCTACTGGCGGGTAATCCACGAACATCTGAGTCGGACGGCCCCATAGTCAGGACTTCGGTCTCGCACATCGAACTCAACCCCTGGTACCCTACCCTATGTCGATGAAGCAAGGACGCGCTCCATGTAGACCGTGTCGTCGGGTGGGGATTTTCGGACGGTGCCAAGATCGTCGTGGTACTCGCGGCTGCGTTTCCGAATCTGGTCTCTGCGATAATCGACCACAACGGAATAGGCGACATGGACCTCTGCGACGAACCTGCCCGTAAAGAGCGCTGGGAAATGGCACGTTCGGTCCGGGAGCTTGGATGGCCGATGTTTGTGAGGAAGATGTTACTCGACGGAGTCGGCAAGTTGACGCCTCTTCAGGAAGAGTCGATGAAGGAGGACTCTGAGATGGTGGCACTGCATCTAGAAGAATGGACGCTCTGGAAGGAACCGCTATCGTCTTATAACTGTCTGAAAATCCCCGTGCTGCGACTTGTGAGCGAAATGAATGACCCAGAAACAGTTAGAAGCATACAGCGCTCAATAGGCACCAACGCGGAGTTCAAGTTGATTCCAGGCAGGAATCAACTGCAGCTGTGCTCTAACCCTATGGGCACACGACTCTTCATCTGGTCCTTTCTGGCGAAAGTGGAACGACGGGAAGAATATGCTGGCTCGGGGCGAGAGCACTCATGACGAGAACTCCCGATACCCCGAAGCTGTTCCGTGTGATCCTTCCAGTCACTGACATCAACCAAGCGGAACGTTTTTATTCGACACTTTTCGCGATGCCAGGGGTGCGGGTCACCTCAGGACGCCACTATTTCGATTGTGGCGGAACGATTCTGGCTTGCTTTGATCCCAGAGCAGACACCGACAACTTCGACCTGGGTCCAAACCCTGATCACATTTACTTCGCTGTCGACTACCTGGAAACCGTATACGCTCGTGCTATGGACCTGAAGGTCGAGGATATCGATCCTATCGCCACCCGGCCCTGGGGCGAGCGGTCGTTCTACCTGAAGGACCCATTCGGCAACAAGCTCTGTTTCGTTGACAGATCTACGATGTTTCTCGGAAGGGAACCTTTCGAGATGCCTGAGTAGCACGACTCGAGCGAGTTGAGCTCTGAATCCCTTTTCTCTTCTTATACATGGGAAGCGTTTACACTACTATGGCAGAAGAATCCGAACGCGGGACACCAGCGGATATCGGTGATTTGTCGTTTCTCATAGGCGAATGGAGAGGAAAAGCAAAGATGTCGTCTGATACAGCACAAACGGGATACAGCACTCACATGGTATGCCTGAAATCGCCGGGAGGCAATGGTGCTCACATCATACAGTTCGACGATGACCCGGAAAGGGAATCCATGTTCTATGCCGAGCATTTGGAAATCTATCATGACAAGACCAGTGGTGGACTGAAGGCTAGAATGGAAGGCTATGCATTCTCAGACATGGGCGACACTGTGTTGGTCATGAATGAGAATGTGACCAAAACAGCTGAGGGCATCAGGTTCAAGAGTGATCCTGAAAGCAAGAACATGCTCCGGAACGACGTCGTTTTCAGCAGGTCCGGAGATAACGGCCTGAAGCTGAAGGGGACAACCAGCGCCGGAAGCAACACCTGGGAAACCGAGTTTGACTACATCCGCAGAAAAGCGAAGTAGAGAGACGTTGCAGCAAACAGTCGTGTCCAATCGAGTGCGCCATATTGCGGAGTGCGCTTCCCCAACTTAATGGGAATCATAAGCGCTGCGACTGCCAGACTTCACTTTTTCTGAACCGTGTGTCTCGGCAATCCCTTTGAAAGTCATCTTTATCATTGTGAAATCGCTCGAGATAGATTCAGAGCGTGGGTGAACTGTTCCCGATGTGGAAACAGAAGTCTTTGCGGAGACCCGTTCCCCGTGAGTGCAGCAGCCTCTGTGCCTTCGTTGATGGATGAACCCCGTACATCCGGAAGACCTGAACTTCAGGAAGCGGGAGGGACTGAGAAAGTACACACGCTGAATGAAACATGCACAATATCGCACAATGTTTTGAGAACGGAAAGTTTGAAAGGGTAAGTTGACCTTGCTGGGGAATAGGATACCATGAGGACAAGCTGGGTCGAAATCTGCGTGAGCGACCTGCCGGAGTCGATAGAATGGTTTGCCAAAGTTCTCGATTTCAAACTGGTCGATCGCGACACACACTATGCCGGCCTTCGACGCGGAGAGACCACCATACTACTGGGCACCGATGACGGCCCCTACTGGTCTCCAGAGAAGGAACGCATCCCTCCGGCCGGCTCGAGGGGAGGAGGAGTCGAGATCGTTCTCATGGTAGACGGAGTCGATTCCCTTTACGAGAGAGCTCTAAGTGCGGCGGCAACCATCGTGCGTCCGCTCCAAGACCAGCCGTGGGGTTTAAGGCAGTTTTGGGTTCGGCATCCAGATGGTTATCTCATTCGACCTGCCCAGGGCATCCGGATTTGACAGCCGTCCTACCCCCCACCCAAAGAGGCGTCGGCATTACATCCATTGCCCGTTCATACTCATAGGTGTTGTGATCTATCAGGCCAATCAGGGGCTGGATTGAGCCGGTAGTTGCGGAGCACACAGGGTCGCCGTCGAACTCCCTCTGGAAAACCGATCGGAGTGCCTGGCGGAGAGATCGATCGAATAGCATGTGTGTAGTACAAGTTCTGACGCCCGGTTCCCTGAGGAGTGCTCGATGGCCCAGCCGTCATTTCGGCTGCCAGAAGCGGTTGGGAGATTGGGGCGTGATAGCCAGATTAGACCACTTGTATGAACGCATAAATAAGTGGATGCGCCCGCTGGACTCATTGAATTATTTCAGCGAATACCTGCTACCACGAATATTATGACTCTTTTACAACATTAATGCCCAGATTCCCCTGTAAGATATCTCAAGATGTTGAATATTCACTACAAACTTCTAAATTGCTGCAAATTTGGGACGAGCATTCCTGTTCTGCAGAAGGCAAGTCGCGTCCAGAATGGTCTGCCCCCCAAATCCATGGGATAAAATTGGCAAATCTGCCGTGATATGACTATCTTCCAAGTCCGATGGACAATTGTTTGAGCATTCATTTTTCTGTGATTCTCGCCGGTGCAGTTGCGCCTGTATTCAAGGACGGACACCTAGCGCGCATCCAATAAGCGCTGCGCCAATACAGAGTGTCTGATCACAGTGACACAATCAACGACGCACATGGATGCAAGACTTTTCAAACGGGGCAGGAAATGGTTCGAGCGCTCCTGCCATTTCACACTCACGGGCAAGACACTTGCGCCGCACTCACCGGGCTGCAACACGGCGTCAGGGAGCATTTTTCATCCGTTGCGGAGTTGAAGGTTTGACAGCCCACACACACGAATATGAGGATGATGAGAACGCATTTCAACCGGATTGGAAGCGGTAATGACGTAAGACATGGTTTCTAACGGAAAACGGTCGTGGTTAGAGAGACCCATATGAAACAACAGGGTAAACTATATAATTTAATAAGACAATTAAAGAAGTGAAGCCGAATGACGGCCAGGAAAGTGTTTGCAGCTGGTATGGCTGTCGCCATTATTGCAGGCATGTTATCAATCTCATACTACGCCACAAGACCGCATTACGTACCTCCCAGGTTGCAAGTGGTCGATGGTAACGGCAGTTATCTGGTTGAGGGAAATTTTTCAGGCTGGTATGATTATAACTCTCCGGGATTCAATTTCTCCACCAACACTTCAATTGGTCAGACCCGCTATCCAGTTTCCTCATTCAGCATGAGAATACAAACATACTCGTATAATTATTCTCTGGGTGGTGCACAGGGGAATCATTTCTACATCGGAGTTTTGCTTTTAGTCAGTGCTCATCTGGCACCCAATATCGATCCAAGTTCATTGGTGATAGTGGCAAACGATACAGGTTTTCAGACAAGCAATGTTATTCAATTGCATTTTGATCCCTTTCCATGGGGAAATAATACAAACGCGTCTTATCACCAGTTGAATGACTACGTTGGCATAGCTGGTATTGGTTCGATTTCAGTGCCTGTCGGGCTCGCCAATCAGACGCTAGCGTCGAAATGGCATAATTTTGCATTTTATGCCGATTTCGAAATTGTGATCTGGCCAAACACAGATTTCGGCATTCACCACTTCGGTTTTCTTGCCAATCTTAAGGGACTCGGTGTTCCTGTTTATGTTTGCGCCAACATGATTTATATGCAACAGTAAAGGGGGAATCGTTGGAATGAAAATGATTAGAGAGGGCCGCGAAACTTAAAAAAGTGCCTTCTGATGGCCGGAATAATGATGCTCGCTTCAGTCGCGATAATATCGTCTGCGCGTCCAGTGAAGGCAAGCTCATCGGTTCTTCCTTTCGATTACATCCATTACGGCTGGGTAGGTTACAACGGCAACAGTACCATCTATATGGTAAAATCTATCAACAGCACCTCAAATGTGAATCTCACACGCGAGGGGTACGTGTTACCTGCTTTCAATGTCACTCAGAATCAGTCAGTGAGTTCAAATATCTATGGTGTAAGAAACGCCATAGATTTGACATCAGGTACGAAGAATTTTTCTGTGTACTACGACAACTATCAGCATTTTCTTTATGTCTATATTCCTGTTGCTTCAGTCGGATACGAAATCAATAGCAGCTCGTCTACCGCTCTCGTTCAGTTGCAAAACATATCGCTCTTAATGAATGATTCTTATGATGTGCAGGCTTCAATTGACACGTCCAACAATACGATGCTGAATGATACTTTGTACAACGGCAGCCCAAATCAAATCTATCTTCGAGACATGATGCTTAATGGATTATACCTTTTCAACCCATTTCCATGGGTCGGCAGGGCACGCGACCTTTACAACATTTATCAGGACTATCAATTATACACCGCAAATACGAAGACACCTACTTATCACGAGACTCAAACAAATGGAAACACCGAGGGCATTGGCACCGTTTATGAGACTTTTCAGGTGAATAATACAGGCA